>JAZQEQ010000161.1:0-12459 GCA_045539055.1 Oscillospiraceae bacterium
GCGATACCATAATTATCAATTATCAATTGTCAATTGTCCATTCAAAACAAGGAGGCAGACATGACCGTACCAAAGCGAATAGCATCAAACCTCATAAACGCGCTCAAGGGCGGCGTTGTGCCGAGAACTGGTCTCGGCTATATCGCGGTGGGTCGTACCGCCGAGATAAACGCGCTGCTGCATGATGTTGAGATAACCGAGCAGGGCGGCGCTTTCTTCCGCTTTATCGTGGGACGCTACGGCAGCGGAAAGAGCTTCCTCCTGCAGACCATGCGCCAACACGTCATGGACCGCGGCTTTGTTACAGCAGACGCGGACCTCTCCCCCGAGCGCCGTCTTATGGGCAGCAAGGGTCAGGGACTTGCGACCTACCGCGAGCTTATGCGAAACCTCTCGGTAAAAACAAAGCCCGACGGCGGTGCGCTGTCGCTTATCCTTGAAAAGTGGATAACCGCGGTACGAAACGAGGTCATCGAGGAGGGCACCGCGCCCTCGGACGTGTTCTTCGATACTGCGGTGGAAAAGAAGATATACACCAAAATAAGCGCGCTTCAGGATATGGTGCACGGCTTTGACTTCGCAAAGGTGATAAACGCCTACCACAAGGCTTACACCATGGGCGAGGAGGAAAAGACCGCCTGCGTCATCAAGTGGCTGAGAGGCGAATACACCACAAAGACCGAGGCGAAGAACGACCTCGGTGTGAACGTGATAATCACAGACGAGAACTGGTACGACTATATCAAGATACTGACGGCTTTCTTCGTAAAGGCGGGCTACAAGGGCTTCGTTATCATGATAGACGAGCTTGTCAATATCATGAAGATTCCGCATTCCGTAACACGCCAGTACAACTATGAAAAGATACTGATGATGTATAACGACGTGCTTCAGGGCAAGGCAACGCACCTCGGCATAATCATGGGCGGCACTCCGCAGTGCATCGAGGACCCGCGCCGCGGCGTTTTCAGCTATGAGGCTCTGCGCAGTCGCCTGGAGCGCGGCAGATTTGCGACAGACGATGTTCATGACCTGCTTGCGCCGATAATAAAGCTTCAGCCGCTGTCCTATGAGGAGCTCACGGTGCTGACCGAAAAGCTTTCCGAGATTCACGCGGACCTCTACGGCTACGAGAGCCGCGTGACATTGGAGGACAGGATATTCTTCATCAAGGCGGAGTTCGGCAGGGTCGGCGCGGATGTGAACATCACTCCGCGCGAGATGATAAGGGATTTTATCGAGCTGCTGAACATGGCTATGCAGAACCCCGAAAAGTCGCTCCCCGAGCTTATGGGCGAGGGCTTCACCTACGCAGAGAGCGAGGAGGAGAAAGAGGACGTTTCGGGCTTTGAGGATTTTGAAATATAAACGGCGAGCCGTTTATATTTCAATTGACAATTGACAATGTACAATTGACAATTATTGTGTCGGCTGACGCCGACGGATTTTAAACGGCTGTGCCGTGACCTTGCAAGAATTTTACTTGTTGCAACGCTGCGGCGCAGCCGCTTTCTTATCAATGCCGCAAAGCGGCATACCATAATTGTCAATTGTCAATTGTCCATTGTCCATTGACAAACGTCCATTGTCAATTAAAACGAAAGGATAAGGTCATGGGAGTTTTTCATCGCTTAGCACCTTTTATACAAGACTACATCTACCGCAATAAATGGGAGGAGCTGCGTCCTGTGCAGGTAAAGGCGGCAGAGGCGATATTCGATACGGACGAGAACCTGCTGTTGAGCTCTGGAACGGCTTCGGGCAAGACCGAGGCTGCGTTCCTGCCTGTGCTGACGCACCTGTGGGAGAACCCCTCGAAATCGGTGGGAGTGCTGTACCTGTCGCCGCTGAAAGCGCTGATAAACGACCAGTTCGAGCGCCTTGAGGGGCTTTTAGAGGAAGCGGATATCCCCGTCACAAAGTGGCACGGCGATGCGTCACAGGCGGCGAAAAAGCGCGTTTTAAAACGACCCGCAGGCGTTATCCAGACCACCCCTGAGTCACTGGAATCCATGCTGATGCGCAATTCCTCAGGCGCGTACAGGCTTTTCTGCGACCTGCGCTTTGTAATAATCGACGAGGTGCATTATTTCATGGATAACGACCGCGGACTTCAGCTTTTATCGCTGCTGGAGAGACTTGCGCGGCTCATCGGCTTCTGCCCTCGCCGCATAGGACTTTCCGCAACGCTCGGCGACACCACCAACGCGGAAAAGTGGCTGTGCACTGACTCGGGGCGCGGCTGCGTGACTCCTAAGGTCACGGAAAAGGGACGCTCGCTCAGGCTGTCCGTCCGTTTCTTCCCGATAAAGCAGAAGATACCTAATTCAGACAGCAAGGTGCTGCTTGAGAACTACTACAACTACCTTTACGACAGCACGACAGGCAAGCGCTGCATCCTCTTTTCAAACTCAAAGGGCGAGGTCGAGGAGAACATCGCGCATCTCCGCCGTATCGCGGAACAGAAAAAGCGCGACGACTGCTATCTCGTGCACCATGCGAATATCTCCCCTGCCCTGCGCGAGTTTGCAGAGCAGCGCATGAAGTCATCCGAGCTTCCCGTATGCACAGGCGCAACAGTGACGCTGGAGCTCGGAATCGACCTCGGTCACCTTGAAAGGATAGTGCAGACGGGATGTCCGCTGACCGTTTCGGGGCTGGTTCAGCGCCTTGGCAGAACAGGCAGGCGCGGCGGCACCGCCGAGATGCGCTTTGCGTTCCGCCACGATATGAGCCTGCCGCCGCAGGAGTTCTACAAAGAGGTCAACTGGGACTTTGTAAGCTGTATCGCGATGATACTGCTGTACACGCGCGAGCGTTTTGTTGAGCCGATGTTCCTGCCGAAGCTACCCTATTCCCTGCTGTATCACCAGACCATGAGCTACATGGCATCTCAGGGCGAGGTGAAGCCCGCGGCACTCGCGAAATATATCCTCACCCTCGGCGTTTTCAAGCACGTTTCAAAGGACGATTACCTCTGCCTTTTGCGGCATCTTCTTGAAAACGGACAGCTCGAAAAGAGCGAGGAGGGCGGTCTGCTCATCGGCTCAAAGGGCGAGGCTGCGGTGAACAACTACGAGTTCCTTGCGGTGTTCTCAGTTCCCGATGAGTTCAGCGTGCGCTGCAATGCCGAGGAGATAGGCACGGTGCAGAGCCCGTTCCCCGAGGGCGCGCAGTTCGCGCTTGCGGGACAGGCATGGGAGGTAACGGAGCTTGACAAGCAGGAGCGCCGCATCTATGTAAAGCATATCGAGGGCATCTCCTCAAATATGTGGCAGGACAGCGGAAACGAGTACGTCCACACGCGCGTTATGAAGATGATACGCGATGTTCTGCGCTCGGACGAGCAGTATCAGTTCCTTGACGAGGCGGCTCTCGCAAGGCTGACCGAGATAAGAAAAACGTGCCGTAGCGGCGGACTTGCGGCGGTGGGAAGTGTAGTTCCGATCACCGAAACGCTGTACGCGGTGTTCCCGTTTATCGGAACGCGTGCGACCGCGGCACTGGTGTTTGCGCTGAGGGAGCGCGGCTTTGACGCGCAGGTCTACCTATCGCGATACATTCCCGTGTGCATTGAGGTGCGCACTGCCATGGGGCTGGAGGAGCTCTGCGCCGCGCTTGACGAAATAAAGCTGAATGGCGCGGACAAGTACGGCTTCAGAGTGCCCGACAACTGCGAGATATCGGGAAAATACAACGACTTTATCCCGCGCGAGCTGCTTAAAAAGCAGTATGTGGAGGACTACCTTGATACCGAGGATATGAGGGTGAATATGGAAGAGAATGGACGATTTTTTAATGGACAATTGATAATGGACAATTGACAATTATTGTGTCGGCTTGCGCCGACGGATTTTAAAACGGCTCCGACGTTACTTTGCAGCAAGTTAATTCTTTGCATTGTTACGGCGAAGCCGTTTTCTGATAAGTGCCGCGAAGCGGCACACCATAATTGTCCATTGTCAATTGTCAATTATCAATTACTTGACAAACCCCTCCGATCTATAGTATAATGTAGTATTAGAGTTTAAGCATTACAAAGCAAAAGAAAGGCACAAAATGGACGAGAAAGAAAAGCTCCCCGAGGAGCTTGCAGAAGATATAGCTATTCCCGAAAACGATAACGGTGCCGTCACCGAGTACGAGGGAATGTCAAAGGGCAAGGAAGCATTTCTGAAAGCGCTTCCGCTGATAATAACGCTCGTGTGCGTGGGACTTTTCGCGCTTGGCATAAAGTGGGTCGCGGGAATATTCTACACGCCTGTCGATACACTGCACGAAAAGAACGGATTTCAGATAGTCCACTGCTATCAGAACCCCTCAAACACCTACTACATCTACGGCGAGGAATTCGTGTTCAGCGAGGCTGACTATGAGAACGTCGCAAACGAGCACGAAAACGCGCATTTCGCGCATGTGCCGCTTGCGTATTTTATACTGAACGAGAGCGCGCTAGACCTTGAAAAGACAGCAGTAAAAACGCTGCACGAGGGCAACGGCGTGTATGTGATGCAGTTCGGCGAGTTCGTGCTGTACAGGCTCGAGGGACAGTACGGAGTGTTCGCGCCGCTGAGGGATTACGAGAACAGCACCACCTCACGCAAGAACGACCTGTACATCATCCGTCAGCTCCTTAAAAACGACCGCTACAAAGAGTTCGAGCTGCCCGAAAATATAAACGAGGGACAGTTCCTCGAGATGCTTGAGAAGATAGAATGGTATCTCGATACGGAGTATGAGGAAGACCTGTGATCGCCCGACTTAATTGCAATATTGCCATGGGCATGACCAATTGTGCCCCTGCAAGATATATCGAAAGGAACAAAAGAAATGTCCGACACAAGCTATCTTAAGAATATACGAAATTTCAGCATAATCGCTCATATCGACCACGGCAAGTCCACGCTCGCCGACCGCATCTTAGAGCAGACCGAAACTGTCGCAAAGCGCGACATGGAGGAGCAGCTGCTTGACAACATGGATATCGAGCGTGAGCGCGGCATCACCATCAAAGCGCGCGCTGTAAGACTTAAATACCATGCCGACAACGGCGAGGACTATATCTTCAACCTCATCGATACCCCCGGTCACGTTGACTTCAACTACGAGGTGTCGCGTTCTCTCGTTGCGTGCGAGGGCGCGCTGCTCATCGTTGACGCTTCGCAGGGTATCGAGGCGCAGACGCTCGCAAACACCTATCTCGCGGTGGAGAACGACCTTGAGGTAGTTCCTATCGTGAACAAGATAGACCTGCCCTCCGCGCGTCCCGAGGTGGTAAAAAAGGAGATAGAGGACGTCATCGGAATTGAAGCTATGGACGCGCCCGAGATATCCGCAAAGGTGGGCATAAATATCCACGCGGTAATGGAGCGCATCGTAGAGGCTATCCCCGAGCCTAAGGGCGACCCCGACGCTCCGCTGAAAGCACTTATCTTCGACAGCTACTATGACAGCTACAAGGGCGTTATCGTTTATATCAGAGTAAAAGAGGGCACTGTCAAGGCAGGCGACAGGATACGCATGATGGCGACAGGCGCGGAGTTCTCCGTAGTCGAGGTCGGCTATATGGGCGCGACCGAGCTTGTCCCCTGCTCTGAGCTTAAAGCAGGCGAGGTTGGCTACATCGCGGCCTCCATCAAGTCCATCGGCGACACAAAGGTCGGCGATACAGTGACCTCTGTGGACAGACCTGCGGAAGAGGCTCTCGCAGGCTACCGCGAAGTAAACCCCATGGTATTCAGCGGTATCTACCCCGCAGACGGCGCAAAATACGTTGACCTCAGAGAGGCGCTTGAAAAGCTTCAGCTGAACGACGCTTCCCTCACCTTTGAGCCTGAAACCTCCATCGCGCTTGGCTTCGGCTTCCGCTGCGGCTTCCTCGGACTTCTGCACATGGAGATAATACAGGAGCGTATCGAGCGCGAATATAACCTCGACATCATCACCACCGCACCGTCGGTAGTGTACAAGATAGAGCTTACAGACGGCTCTACCATCATGATAGACAACCCCACAAACTACCCCGACCCCGGCACCATCGCACAGGCTTACGAGCCCATGGTAAACGCGCACGTTTACGCGCCGTCGGACTATGTCGGAAACATCATGGAGCTTTGTCAGAACAGACGCGGTACTTTCCGCGACATGAAATATATCGACGAAACAAGAGTCGACCTGCACTATGAGCTGCCGCTCAACGAGATAGTCTACGACTTCTTCGACGTGCTTAAATCCCGCACACGCGGCTACGCAAGCTACGACTACGAGATGATGGGCTTTGCGCCCTCGAAGCTCGTGAAGCTGGATATACTTCTTAACGGCGATATCATCGACGCGCTCTCCTTTATCGTGCATACCGACAAGGCTTATGAGCGCGCGAGAAAGATGGCTGAGAAGCTGAAGATACACATTCCCCGTCAGCTGTTCGAGATACCGATACAGGCTGCTGTCGGCGGCAAGATAATCGCGCGCGAGACCATCAAGGCTATGCGCAAGGACGTTCTTGCAAAGTGCTACGGCGGCGATATCACAAGAAAGAAAAAGCTGCTTGAAAAGCAGAAGGAAGGTAAAAAGCGCATGAGAGCCTTTGGTACGGTAGAAGTACCGCAGGAGGCGTTCATGTCGGTGCTTAAGCTGGAAGATGAATAAGGGGCTTTATATCCACATCCCTTTCTGCCGCAGAAAGTGCCTTTACTGTGACTTTTATTCCGTCGCGCTTCAGGACGGCTTTGCCGAAAGGTACACGCAGGCTGTAAAACGCAATATCGCGGCATACGGCGGCAAGTTCAATAGTGTATACTTCGGCGGCGGCACTCCGATACTGCTTGCGCCGTATCTCGGAGAAATGCTGAAAGGCGCAAATATCGCAAAAGGCGCTGAGATAACAGCAGAATGCAACCCCTGCGAGATGACGGACGAGGCGCTTTTACAGCTTCGTGAGGGCGGAATAAACCGCATTTCGGTGGGAGTTCAGAGCCTTTGCGACAACGAGCTTAAAGCGCTCGGCAGACGGCACGACAGCGACACCGCGATACGCGCGATAGAGCGCGCAAAGGCGGCAGGCTTCAGCGACATTTCTGCTGACCTTATGCTCGGAATTCCAAAGCAGACGAGCGAAAGTCTTGCACAAACGCTCGACACGCTGACCGCGCTTCCCATAACGCACATCTCCGCGTATATGCTTAAAGTCGAGCCGAATACGCCTTTCGGACGTAATACCCCTGATCTCCCCGACGAGGACGCGACCGCTGATATGTACTTGCAGACCGTGAACGCGCTTGCGGAAAAAGGCTTTCACCAGTACGAGATAAGCAACTTTGCAAAAGACGGCTTTGAGTGCAGGCACAACCTCAAATATTGGCGGCGCGAGGAATACCTCGGCATCGGTCCTGCGGCGCATTCGTTCATGGACGGGCGGCGGTTTGCCGTCAAGCGCGACCTTGACGAGTTTCTTAACTCGCCGCGACAAATCGAGCTTACAACGGACGACTCCCCCGACGAGTACGAGGAGCGCGTGATGCTCGGGCTGAGGCTGTCTGAGGGAATTTCAGAGGAGCTGTGGGAGCCCTTTGAGCACGCACTGAAGCTTATCCCCAAAAATTACTACACGATAAAGGGCGGCAGACTTTCGCTCACAGCAGAGGGATTTCTGCTGTCGAACGAGATAATCTCGCTGCTGCTTTCGCACAAAAAGTAACAGAATAGTTACAAATAATTACAAGATGATTACAGTTCCCCGAAACCCATTGACAGCGCGTTCTGAGCGTTGTAAAATTAAGATGTAAAATCGTTGTTTCGGGGGAATTTATATGAAAAGATACGCTTTTTTTGCCGCTTTACTTGCGGCTTGTGTGATGCTTTCGGGCTGTGGCGATAATGCGCAGAGCGAGGCTTCACAGCAGGCCGAAGAAAATACGACCGCATCGCAGACAACGACTGCGCAGACTTCGCAGACGACAACAGCTTCAACGACCCGTGAAGAGCCTGTGACCGAGCCGACAGAAAGCCCCGAGCAGACGCGGCTGGAACGGCTTATCCTAGACAGCATCCCTGAGGAGGACAGGCGCGGCGGATGGGAGCTTATAAAGCCCATTTTCGGCGACCTTGACGGCGACGGCACAGAGGAGCTTATCGCGATATACGGCGACCCCGATGACAGCGAAAAGGAGCTTGGCTTCGGAGATGTGTGGTTCGCATCGGAGGACGAAGCGGAAAAGCTCGGCGGAACATGGTATTCTGACGAGCCGCTTTATGAGATAGGCGGAAATGTCTTTCTTAACGTCATGACCCCGGGGCTTTGGGGGCAGTCGTACAGCCTTATCCGCATAGCTTACGGCAACGCGGAAAGTGCAATGCCTGTGGACTACAGCTTCTGCGAAGGCTGGGACTATGACGAGGAAACGCGGCTGTTCACGCTCACCCTTGCGACTGCCGACCCAGAGGTCAGCGAAACGAAGAAATTCATGTTTTCCGACTACACGAGAAAGCTTGAGGCCTTTCAGGAGCTGTCCGACAGCACAAAATATTACGCCTGCCGATACGAGCAGACAGCAGACTATATGAGAGGCGAGGAGTTCCCCGACAAGGCGCTTATTGACAGCGCAAGGGAACAGCTTTTGCTCTCCGATACCTACAAGGAGGTTTACGACAGAGCAAAGGAATCGCTTCCCGACAGAGAGCCGCTTATCGCGGTAAAATGCAGCTTTGTCTACACCTGCGACCTCGACAGTGACGGACTGGACGAATATGCGTTTCTGTTCAATCTGTCCCCCGACTTTAACGGTAGGGACGATGAGATGGTAGCGGCGGTCTGGAGCGCTATAAACCCCAACTCCCCCTACATCGGAGTTATCTGCGACAGCAAGGGAAATTTCCATGTCTGCGACGAGCGCTTTGCCATGAACGCCGAGATAGCGGTGCTGCGCTACAACGGCTTTGCGCAGTTCGTGTTCTTCGGCGGAGTAAGCAACAATTCCTCGCTTGCGGACTTTTACAGCTACTATGACGGCGAGTTCGAGCTGGAGCTTCGCGAGTTCAATGTCTACGGAATAAAGGATGGCTTTTTAGTGCAGACCATGGCGCAATGCTTCAATGCGTGGCTGATACTGTGGAACGACGATATAAAGGGCTATGTGACCCCTGCGGCTTATACGCTTCCGAACAGCGATGAGATATTAAAGCAGCTTCCGCTTACCGATGAGGAGCGCGAGTATTGCGAGGGCGCAGCTTTGAAGCTTCTCGCAGGAAAATACTACTGCATTGCAAATCTATGCTTTGAAAAGGCGGACGGCGAGTTTGTCCGCGTAAGATGTGAGGACGCGTGGAATTACGGGCTTGGCGAGCGTCACCTCCCCATCTACGACCCGTTCAGGATACCGCTTGCGGATATAGACTACGATACGGCAGTGGCAAATGCCATTCCCGTTGAATAAAACATCAAGGAGAACGACTATGTACACTATCCCCGAAAACAAAAAGCTGATAGCACCCGACAGCGGAGCGTTCCAGTACATGGGCAGAATAGACTTTGACGACCCCGCGCGCCCCGTGCTGGTGTGGCCTGCAAGCTGCGCCGAAACGATCTTCACAGGCACTTCCGTGGGTGTTGTTTTTAAGAACATAAGGATGCAGGACTACACCAGCCTCGGCTACATCATCGACGGCGTTCAGGGCCGTATCGAGATGGGCGACGAGTGCGAGGATACGCTGTATATGCTGGCAGAGGGACTCGAGGACAAGGAGCACACCCTGAAGATCTTCAAGCGCCTTGCGGCGGCACATTATGTTGATTTCGGCGGTATCGTCGTTGACGAGGGCGCAGTTTGCAGAAGCCCCGAGAAGAAGTACGACTACAAGCTTGAGGTGTACGGCGACAGCGTTACCGCAGGCGAGGTAACAGAGGCTATCTGGTACGAGGGTCAGTGCGACCCCGCCCACCACAGCCAGTACGACAACTCCCATTTCAGCTATGCGTCAAGCCTTGCGAGAAAGCTCAATGCAGAGCTTCACCTCATGGGTCAGGGCGGTATCGCGCTGTTTGACGGCACGGGATATTTCTGTGCAGACCAGCTTACAGGTATGCTGTCCTGCTACGATAAGATACAGTACAGCCCCTACAAGGAGCGTAAAGCGTGGGATCTCAGCCGCTTCACCCCCGACGCTGTAATAATCGCTATCGGACAGAACGACCACAATCCCGACCCCGAGGCTATAAAGCGTCCCGACTACCGCAGAAAGTGGAAGGACGCGTACATCGGTATGCTGAACGACCTGCGTGAAAAGCACAAGGGCGCAAAGTTCGTGCTGATACTTACTGTCCTCGGTCACGACCCGACATGGGACGAGGCGCTCGACGAGATAGTTGCGGAGGTCAATTCCCCCGATGTGACTCACTTCATGTTCACACGCTGCGGCAAGGGCACAAACGGTCACCCCCGCGCTACCGAGCAGGAGGAGATGGCATCCGAGCTGTATCAGTATTTCAAGGATAATATTATTAACAAGTAAGAGGTATTCCCCATGCGAATGAGAAAGAAAAAGCACCTTGAGGACAGGCTTGCTGCCTGCAAGGACGTGATGATATATATGCAGAATCAGAACGAGTTCGCGGACGACCCGTTAAAGGACGAGCTGTTCTTCGACTGCGAAAAAGTGTTCGGCAACAACAACCCCGTGCAGCTTGAGATAGGCTGCGGCAAGGGCGCGTTTATCATCGAGCTTGCTAAGCGCAACCCCGACATAAACTACATAGCCATAGAAAAAACGCCCAACGTTATAGTTACGGGCGCAGAGATGCTTATCGAGAGCGGCATGAAGAACGTGCGCTTTTGTTTAGGTCAGGCGGAGTATCTCCACCACCTTTTCCGTCCGCATACCGTGGACAGGTTGTACCTCAATTTCTCCTGCCCGTTCCCTAAGGAGAGCTACGCAAAGCACCGCCTCACCCACACGCGCTTCCTCGAGATCTACCGCGAGGTGCTGAAGAGCGGCGCGGAGATCCACCAGAAGACCGACAACCAGCGCCTGTTTGAGTTCTCTATCGAGCATTTCTCCGCAAACGGCTTCAGGATGCAGAACGTTTCGCTCGACCTGCATAAAAGCGGCTTTGAGGGGAATATTATGACAGAGTACGAAACACGCTTCACAAATATGGGACTTCCCATTTACAGACTGGAAGCGATAAATCCGTAATAGTGAATAATTAACGTAGGGCAGCTTGCCCTCAAGCCGCCGCATAAAAATTGCAACACGATCAGCGGGCGAACTATGTTCGCCCCTGCGATTTTAAAAAAGCTATGAAAAAGATCCACGGCACCTTTCCCAGCGCTTCGGGGCTGTGCAGGGTGCATTATTATTTCTATCTACCCGAAAAACCAAAGGCAGCGGTGATGTATTCCCACGGAATGTGCGAGTACATCGAGCGCTATGAGGAGCTTGCGCAGTTCTTCTGCGACAACGACATCGCCTTCTGCGGCTGCGACCATATCGGACACGGAAATTCGATAGGCAGCATGGATATGCTGGGCTATTTCGGAGAGAGCCTCGGGCATCTCAGGATGGCGCAGGACCTTCAGCGCATGAAGCGGATACTGGACAAAAAGCTCCCCGATATTCCGCATTTCCTTGTCGGTCACAGCATGGGCAGCTTTATCGCGCGCATCTACTTCTCGCGCTGCCGAAACGACCGCTGGAACGGCGCGGCATTCCTCGGCACGGCGCAGCACATCCCCTCTGTCGGCGCGCTAAGAAAGCACCTGTCAAGGCTTGCCGTAAAGCACGGGGATTTCTGGCGGTATACATGGGGACTGAATTTCGCGCTCGGCGTATTCAACCTGCGCACCGAGCACTACCGCACGCCCTCCGACTGGCTGACGCGCGACGACAAGGTGGTGGACAAGTTCCGCGCCGACCCGAAATGCAATTTCGCATTCACCGCAAGCGGATACCGCGACCTTATAACCGCGCTCATCACGGCAAACAGCCCGCGCGTCATCGCAAATACGCGCACCGACGTTCCGATACTGTTTATGTCGGGCGGAATGGACCCTGTCGGCGAGTACGGCTTCGGCATACGGCGCGTATGGCAGAGGTATCTGCGGCAGGGCTGCGACGCAAGGCTTCGCATCTACCGCGAGGCGCGCCACGAGCTTATGTTTGAGCTTAACAAGGACGAAACGCGCGGTGACCTGCTGGATTTCATCGTAACGCACTCCTGACGGCTTGACAACGCGCTCCTTTCGTGTTAAAATATCATCTAGACAACACCGACAAAGGAGTGATATCATGGCAAAACGTGACGACCGCCGAAAGAACGAGGACAAGCTTCAAAAGGCTATCATACGAAACTGGATAATCTGCGGCGTTTCGGGCGCTGCGATAATCATTCTGATGTTTTTTGCGAAATAGCAAAAACCGCTGGTTCACAGCGGTTTTTTTATTTATCCTGTTATTTCTATGACC
>JAZQEQ010000162.1:0-4833 GCA_045539055.1 Oscillospiraceae bacterium
GTACACAGACGCGTATACCTGCATCCTTAAGCATCATATAACCTATTTCAAACTCCTCAAAGCTATGGCAGCGATTGATAAGCTGCGCTGTGCTGTCGTGGACGGTCTGAAGTCCGAGCTCCACCGTTACAGGCACAGGAAGTGATCTTATAAGCTCAACCCGATCTTTGTCGATACAATCAGCACGAGTCGCAATTGCAATTCCCTGTGCGCCTGCGGATATTGCTTCGCCGAAAAGCGACCGCATCCTTTCAACTGGCGCGTATGTGTTGGTATGAGCCTGAAAATACGCTATTATCCTTGCATCGGGGAATTTTTTATGTATACGTTCACATTCAGCATTGAACTGTGATGTTACCGAAAGCGTATTTTCAGCGGTAAAATAACCGCTACCGCCACTGCAATAAATACAACCACCGACTCCCCTTCTGCCATCGATATTCGGACAGGTAAGTCCCGCGTCGATTGCCGCTTTATGCACCTTTTCGCCATAGGTATGCTTATTGTGGTAACTCAGCGTGTGATAGCGCTTATTATCGTCAGAATAAATGAACTTCCCCATCACTCACCACAGATATAGCGAACTAATGCAGCCGCAAAATGCTTTACTTCAATGCGGTCAGCTATCTCCCAGAGGCGCGAAGTGCAGCAGACAACGCCGTTATCACGGTACAACAGCGCAAGCTTCTTGCGGCGCTCGGGGTTGTCTATCACCCATACATCGGGCTCGATATCAGTACCGTCGAGCTCAGCGCAATGGCTGTGTGAAACCAGCGCATACCACTGAGGAGTTGTATAATACTCTGTCATAAAGTCACCGAGCAATTCGGATCTCTGTTCGATATAAAGTCCGAGAGTACCTGTCGGAACAGGCTTGCCCATGCTCTCCGAAATACTTCGGAACATTCCATAGCACCAGAAATCCGTGCAATACTCACCGACCAGACTGTTTTCGTCAGGCAGCGGAACATAAAGTGAATTACCGTTTCTTGCTTCTGAAATATCATGAGTTATTTTTACAGACTTCGCGCCATATCTTATCATATTTTCAGATATCTCAACATCGATCTCAGGATAGATATAAAGATCATAAGAATTACTTATATCTGTACCATCAACATTTAGTTTAAGTTTAGCTGTAACAGGCTTCTCTGTTACTACTGAAAAGGCAAAGCTCTTATAACGCGATACGCGGTTTCCCCTTGTATGAAGCGCACTATTGCCACTTGCTACAGTTTCACCGCATACCTCAACGTGCCATGATACACTTTCAGCACTGAAATCAGGTCGTGTGGAGGACAGTTGTATTCCACAGGCAACATCCTCGCCCGAAGCATAGATATACTTGCCGAAATTCGCAAGCACTACGGTATCAGAGCAGAAGCTGCGCCATTCCTCGGCAGTAACATGACCCTTATTCTCCATAAAAGAATTCAGTATACCGACAGTAGCCACACCCTGACCCGGGAAATCCTGAATATCAAGGAGCTGGAAGCCAGACATCTGCTCGCTTCTAAGTGCAGTTTCGATATCATTGCGGTAACACTGGACAGAGAGCTTGCCCGATGCTCTGAAAAAGTCCTGCCATTTGGAAAAGAGCCCCTTTTCTTCAAGCCCCTTTTTATACGCATCATACGCAAGGTGCTGAACAGGTCCGTGATACTTCTCGATCTCATTGAAATCAGGGTACATAGCAAACTGACCCACCTCATGAGATATAACAGGAACATCAGGAACCAATACATCAGCATTCTCGGCACTTACTGTTTTCATTTCAGTGCCATACTGTATCATTATCTCGCCGCCAACGCTTTCGAGCGCTTGCGCTTCATTGATGAGCGGATCATAATTATGGAGAGTATTCGGCTCGTTGGTCTGAATATGGCCCTGAGGCGCATCGCACATGGCATAGCTGCCGCGGATAAGTCTGTCGCGGTCAAAGCGCACACCGCTGAAAAAGTCATCCTCATCCAGCACACAAGGCACGAACTGATAATTATTAGAGCCGCCGACATACATCTTATCGGGGCAAACTGCGCGATAACCTGCGATAAGCTCATTAAGGCGCTCCTTGCTGCCCCACAGCTCATTGCCCATCGACATCATGACAAACGAGGGGTGATGTGAGAACTCGCGCAGGATGCGGAATCCCTCCTCACGCAGATAATTGTGCTCATCGCCGAACTCGTCAGGGATAGTACCCCAGAAAGGCAGCTCGGGCTGCATATAGATACCCATGATATCAGCAGCAGTAAAAGCAGCATCAGGAGGGCAGCAGGTATGGAAACGGTAGTGGTTTATACCATACTCCTTTGCCGTTTTGAACACCTCCAGCCACGACTCAACATCGGCAGGCGCATAGCCTGAATTCGGGAACACCATACCATCATGCTTGCCGCGAAGGAAAGTTTCTTTTCCGTTAACAAGGAGCTTCAGACCATCGCCTTTCATCTGGCGCATGCCGAACGATATAGTCCTGATATCGCTACCTATCGCTATCTCAAGTTTTAGAAGATTGGGAGCAAATTCATCCCATAACGGTACATCGGCAGGAAGCTGAATGTTGCTTTCAAGAACTCCGTCATTATAATTAGCGGAAGATGTTGCATATTCCCTGTTCTCATCAAAAACGCGAAGCGTTGCGTTTCCCTGCTGCGCCCCTGATATCTCAGCGCAGACAGAAAGTGTATGCTGTTCAATATTCGGGAAAACATAGACAGCCTCAGCGTAGGCATCGTAGCACTGAAGCTCAATTCTGCCTATAATACCATTCCAGTTAGTCTGTGTATCACGCGACGTCATGTGACCGCCGCCTGTGGGATAATCCACATTTGCAACACGGATAACCAGCTCATGCGTGCCCTCAGAAAGACCACCAAGAGAAAAGCGGTGCGGCGAACACAGCGAATCACCGAATCGACATTCCCTGCCATCGATGTAGATAGCAGTCATTCGTGTGCGCTCAAGAAAAAGCGTAAGGCTCTTACCCTCCATTTCGGGGGTTATCTCAATATATCTACGAAACCATGCGTAGCCCTCAAACTTATGTATATCGGTAAGACAACCGTACTCTATTTCTGTATTTTCACGGAAAAGCCCTGCATTGGATGTAGAATCGGGCAGGACAATGCTGTCGGGATAGCTTTCAGGCGAAAGGCTTCGCTTAGTTTCATCAAGATAAACATCCCATTTTCCGCTCAGGTCAACTATTTTCATAAATAAATTCTCCGTTCTTTATTTCGTTTTTATTCCTTTGGAGTCCCAGTAAGCCTCCTGTATAACTCTCATTACCATATCCTTATCTTCTTCTGACAGATCACCGCCAGAGAAAAGTGCTGTGACCACACTGACAAGCGCATCAGCAGAATTTGATGTGTTTAAGGAATTTTCACCGCCTGAAGTAAGATACTCAAGAGTCACATTAAAATAATCAGCAAGCTTTATAAGCACACCGTTTCTCGGATAACGTTCGCCTGATTCGTAATACTGGATCGATTTGCGCGATACTCCGACCGCATTTGCAAGATCTGTCTGAGATACAGAATAACGCTTGCGAAGCTGTGTCAACCTTTCATTGAATTTCATAATATCTCCCTTAAATGTTATCAAAAAGCTATCAAAAGGAACTTTAATAATATGATAATACATATCAAACAAAAAGTCAAGTAAAAAAGCAGGACCGAAGCCCTGCTTTTGTTATTAACCAAGAGGAAGGAACACAATACCGCCTTCGCCTATCGCTGCCTTACTGCGTGACGTATAAACATTGACCTGATGGATAAAGGAGTTGATACGGATTATTACACCCGGATAGAACTCCTTGCGGCAAGAAACAGAAAGATTCTGCTTCAGCTCAAGTGTTCTTTCGATGTCAGCAATACGAGAAAGATTACGCTTTATCTCACCCTGAAGCTGGAAACGGGATTTCATAGCCTCGACCTTCATATGCTCACGCTCGGGAGAAAGCTTTGCAGCCTTTGCAAGCTCAGTAAGCGTTGTGAGGATCTTGCCGAGCTGATCGACCTTGTCCTCGAGCTCCTCGTTCTTACGGGTAAGCTGATCCTTTTCTTCGGAGAGCACCGCATTATTACCAAGTGTAAGTACAGTCTTAGCATAGCCCTCAGAGCCGATCGTTGCAGCCTCTATATTCTTGAGTGCAGTATACTTGCCGCCCATCATTACGCCCTTGCCCGAGGCAAGAATATTCTGACCTGCGTATACCTCACCTCCGACAAAGGTGGCTGCTTCTACATCATTGTCACAACGGATATTACTGTTCTCACAGAAACCGAGCTTTACATTGCCCTTGCAATCGATATCAGAATTTATACTGCCAAGGCGGATAGTGATATCACCGTCTGCCTTAATTGTAGCAGAAGTAACTGTTCCGTTTATGGTAATATTCTTCTTAGAAATAACGGAATAACCCTCAAGAACATTTCCCTTTATTATAACATTACCAATAAAGTCGATATTACCTGTCTTAACATCAACGTCACCTCTGACAAGAAGCTCTTCTTCAACCACAAAGGCTCCGCCCAAATAACGCAGATTACCATCAACGGAAGCAATGATCTGTAAACCATCCTCAGTAAGCACAGTACCATTACCGAGATTTACACTTACAGGAACACCTATATGCTGAGCAACAGGCTTGCCCGAGATATCCTTACCTGGCTCGCCCTCGGTAGGCATAGTGATATCCGCAATGGGAGTACCTTTTAAGATGTTTTTAACAAGACCGAGATTTTTAAAATCAACTGTACCATGCTCGTCCTCTACGGGAGCAATAACGCTATCCTTATCAAAATGGTACTTTATCGTTCCATCCAC
>JAZQEQ010000163.1:0-5344 GCA_045539055.1 Oscillospiraceae bacterium
GAGGGGATGTGCTCCTCGTCGTTCAGGATAGCCTGATACAGATGCGCGATGCTCCAGCGCTGGGGGATGTTGAAGCCAAAGCACTCCGACAGCTTGTCCGCCGCCTCGCCTGTCATGGTGTTTCGCCATGTGCGGAACGGCACAAGAAGCTCGTCATTTTCGTCAAAGGCGAGATAGCCGTGCATCATCGCCGAGATGCCGACAGCCTTCGCCGAGGTAAGCTCCGCCCCGTACCTGTCCTTTACGTCCTGCTTAAGCGCCGCAAAACAGCCCTGAAGCCCCTTTACGACCTCGTCGAGCGAGTAGGTCCACACGCCGTCGATAAGGCTGTTCTCCCAGTCGTAAGCCCCCACAGCCGCCGCTGTGCAGTCCTCTCCGACAAGCACCGCCTTTATCCTTGTAGAGCCGAATTCTATGCCGATCGCGGCATTTCCGCCGCTTATGTATTCTCTGATATCCAAAGCTGTCCGTCCTTTTCTCCGCGCTTTGCGCAGTTGATAGTGATATCTCAATTATAGCACCAAATGCATTTTTTGTAAACAAGTTATTTCATCGTGGCAACTTAGTGCTTGTACAGGCTTTTTTGTCCTGAAAGTGCGGTTTCGGGAAAATGCCCGATAACTTCGCCAAAAACACCGAATAAGTCGCTTTTATTTGTGACATTTTACAAATTTTATTTACAAGCATTGACATATTAGTGTAATTTGTATATAATAATGTTATCAGGGCATATCCGCTGCAGCTACAGAAAAAAGCTGCTCAACGGCGGATATTTTTGCATTAAAAAAACCGAAAGGAACAACTGATCATGAAAAATCTTAGTGTTCAGAAAAAACTTATAGTAGGATTCGGCGCACTTCTGCTGATGATCATTTTTATCGCGCTGTCGATATTCGTATCCATGCAGAATACGATAAGCGTTGAGGTAAAGAACTTCCACGACCGCGCATTCAACGGCGTTCAGCTCGCCGACGAAATAGATGTGCTGATAAACAAGGCATCAAACGATATGCTGTTCGCAGCACAGGAGGATATGTCCTCCAGCGCTCTTGTAAAGATAAACAGCGCAAAGTCGCTCCTCCAGCAGGCAAGCGACCGCACCGCCGAGCTCCGTGAGCTCTATACAGGAGATACGGCAAATATCGACGCTCTGGCTGATCAGATCACACAGCTCATAAGCGCGCTTGAGGCTAACTCCGCCGCGCTGTCTAACACAGATTCCGAGGTAGCCTTCAACGCATTCAAGGCAAAGATCCTCCCCATACAGCGTGAGACCACAACAGCCATCGAGGCCATCGTTACCGAGGAGGTCGCTATCGCTGACGAGATCTATGCAAACACCGTAAAAGAGATCACAAACATCGTTGTGATAGTTGCGATCATCACACTCCTCGCTATCGGCGTGGGCGTGTTCTTCACCATCTACATAACAAGAATGCTCAAAAAGGGCATCAACGAGGTACACGCCGCCGCTGCTGATATGGCAAAGGGCGATTTCGATGTATCTATAAAGTACCGCTCCAAGGATGAGATCGGTCAGATGGGCGTTGCTATCGAGGAGCTTGCGGCTACCACAAAGGCTGTCATCTCCGACCTCAGATATATGCTGGACGAGATCGCAGCAGGCAACCTTGACGTCAAGAGCCAGCGTCCCGAGCTGTATGTCGGTATATTCGGCGATGTAAAGACCGCCGTAAGCTCGTTCACAGAAAAGCTGAACGATACGATGAAGCATATCGATGTAGTTGCAGAACAGGTGGCAACAGGCGCTGATCAGGTCTCCGCAGGTGCGCAGACACTTTCTCAGGGCGCGACCGAGCAGGCTTCCTCCATCGAGGAGCTGTCTGCTACCATCGCCGTTATCACCGAGATGATCAACGCAAACGCAGACAAGGCAAACGACGCAAACGCAAAGACCAATGTTGCAGGCGGCCAGCTTGCAGCTGCTAACGATAAGATGGGTCAGCTGGTATCCGCTATGGACGAGATCAGAGAGTCCTCCACAAAGATCGAGGAGATCATCAAGACCATCGAGGATATCGCGTTCCAGACAAACATCCTCGCACTCAATGCCGCTATCGAGGCAGCAAGAGCAGGTGCAGCAGGCAAGGGCTTCGCAGTTGTTGCTGACGAGGTAAGAAACCTTGCAGGCAAGAGCCAGCAGGCTGTTCAGAACACCGCAGACCTCATCAACGCTTCTATGGAAGCAGTTCAGCGCGGAAACGCACTGGTGGACGACGTTGCAGAGGATATGAACATCGCGTCCGAGTCCGCATCTCAGGTAGCTGACCTGAACTCCGCTATCGCAGCAGACTCCAGAGAGGCTGCCGACGCTATCATTCAGGTGTCTACAGGTATCGATCAGATCTCCAATGTCGTTCAGACAAACTCCGCTACATCCGAGCAGTCCGCTGCGGCTTCCATTGAGCTGTCCGCTCAGGCACAGTCGCTCAAGCAGCTCATTGACGAGTTCACCTTCATCGGTGAAGTCAAGGAAGAAAAGCCCGAGATCGCAGAGCTTCCCGCTGTCAAGGAAGAGGCTCCTGCCGCTCCCGTTGTAAAAGCGCCTGTAATAAAGGCTCCAGCAGCAGCTCCAGTGATCGAGCTTTCGGACGACAAGTATTGATACAACAATAAAGCATCCTATAAAAGCCCCGCCGAAACGGGGCTTTTATCTTGACAAGTAATAATATGAGGGATATAATCAACATATAATATTTCTCGGAGGAAAATATGGATAACAAAAAAGGTAACCCCAAAGCGCTGCTGCCGATACTGATCTTTCTGGTGCTGTACCTCGGCAGCGGTCTTATATTCGAATATGTGATGCAGGTGGAGATGGGCTTTTATATAGTGCCTGTCGTGGGAGCGTTCCTTGCGGCGCTGCTGACAGCCTGCCTGCAGAACAGAAAAGTGTCGTTTGACAAAAAGCTTGAGATAATGGGCAGAGGCGTCGGTGACAAGAACATCGTCACGATGCTGCTGATCTTCCTTGTGGCAGGTATTTTCGTCGGCGTTGTCGGCAGAAACAGCGCGGAGAGCGTGGCTTACTTCCTGCTGTCGCTGATACCGCCCGAATTCGCCGTCGGAGTCCTCTTCGTGGTAAGTTGCTTCGTGTCGGTGGCAATGGGCACCTCGGTCGGGACGATAACGCTCATCGTGCCTATAGGTATCGCCGTGGCGGACGCTTCGGGGGCTTCGCTCGCGCTTTGCATCGCCTCGGTAATGGGCGGCGCGATGTTCGGCGACAACCTTTCGTTCATCTCGGACACCACCATCGCCGCCTGCAACGGTCAGGGCTGTGCGATGAAGGACAAGTTCCGCGAGAACTTCCGTATCGCGCTTCCTGCCGCGATAGTTTCGCTGGTGATAATAATCGTGCTCTCCATGAACAGCGGCAGCCATGAGGTCATCAGCCACGAATACGACCTCGTACAGGTCATCCCCTATGTGCTGGTGCTCATCGGCGGTATAATCGGCATAAACGTGTTCGTGGTGCTGCTTATCGGCATCGCCTCGGGCGCAGTTATAATGCTCGCGACAGGCACGGTCACTGTGACAGGGCTTGTGGCTAACATCGGCAGCGGACTTTCGGGAATGTTTGAAACGAGCATGGTGGCAGTTCTGGTTGCGGCACTGTGCGAGCTTATCCGCGAGTACGGCGGCTTTGACGCGCTTCTGAACATGACGAAAAAGCTGTTCAGAAGCAAGAAGAGCGGTCAGCTCGGAATAGGTCTGCTGGTGGGCGCGATGGACATCGCGACAGCAAACAACACCGTTGCTATCGTCATGGCAAACCCCATCGCAAAGGAAATGGCCGAGAATTACGGCATCTCGCCCAGAAAGACCGCCTCGATACTGGATACGTTCTCCTGCGTATTTCAGGGCATCATCCCCTACGGCGCACAGATGCTGGTGGCCCTGTCCGCTGCGGCTGAGCTGGGCTATGAGGTCTCCGCTTTCGACGTGATCCCCAACCTGTTCTACCCCTTCCTGCTGCTCATCAGCTCCCTGCTGTTTATCTTCGTGATCCCCGAGCGCAAGGTGGACAAGTAATCATTCAAAACCCGAGGCCAAGAGCCTCGGGTTTTTCTTGCCTATGTTGGAAATTCTGGTACAATGGAACCATGAAAACGATCAGAAAGAGGGACGACTATGGAACACGTATTGGTGGTAGACCGCAAAGAACTGGAGGCCCTGCTGCCCCCCGAGCCCTTCACCACCCAAAACATGGAGACTATCCGCCGGTTCATCCTGGACAATCACTTTTTCATGGAGCGGGAGAAGGCCGAGTATGACAACACCGTCAAGCAGATCATCCCCTATGTGGTCATCCGTCAGGACGGAAAGTATTTCCTCCTGCGGCGGCTGAAGAAGCAGACCGAGGCCCGCCTCCACGACAAGCTCTCCCTGGGCGTGGGCGGCCACATCAATCCCACCGAGGAGGAAGCAAACGACCCCCTGGAGGCCGGACTTCTCCGGGAGTTGGACGAGGAGGCAGCGGTGGAGACCGTGTCCTCCCTGCGGGCTGTGGGCTTTCTCAACGAGAACAACGGCGGGGTCAGCGACTACCACGCCGCCCTGGTCTGCCTGCTGGAGGCCGAGGGCCAGGTGACCGTCCGGGAGACCGAGAAGATGTCCGGCAGCTGGTCCACTGTCCAGGAGCTCCAGGAGGTCTTCCCCTATCTGGAGACCTGGTCCCAGATCGTGGTGGAACAGGTCATTCTGGCGGGCGTGGTGTAACTCTGGCAATTTCCACCAATCCAACCCCACCCTGTTTGTGCAACATTTTTTCAAAAAGGTCTTGCAAAACCCCAAAACCCATGGTATTATATCTAAGCTGTCTGACAGCGAAGTGAATATCCGGGTGTGGCGAAGTTTGGTATCGCGCTTGAATGGGGTTCAAGAGGCCTTGAGTTCGAATCTCAACACTCGGACCAAAGAGTACTATCGAAAGATGGTACTCTTTTTGTTTACGTACATCGTTGGTCGAACTCAAGGCCTCTTGAGGCGGCGAAGGCCGCCGTAAAATCCAGGGCCGATGGGAATCGGCGCTTGCGCCCGATTCCCTTGAGTTCGAATCTCAACACTCGGACCAGAGGAGTACTACTTAGGTGGTACTCCTCTTTTTTTGTTATTCGGATATCGTTGGCGAACTCAAGGCCTCTTGAGGCGGCGAAGGCCGCCGTTAAATCCAGGCCCAAAGGGAAACAGTGCGCAAGCACTCGTTTCCCTTCAGTTCGAATCTCAACACTCGGACCAAAGAGTACTATCGAAAGATGGTACTCTTTTTGTTTGCGCACATTGTTGGACGAACTCAAGGCCTCTTGCAGGCGGCGAAGGC
>JAZQEQ010000164.1:0-1892 GCA_045539055.1 Oscillospiraceae bacterium
TTGTTGTGAAGTCTGCCTGCGGTATCGCAGAGCACTACATCCGCGCCGCGCGCCTTTGCCGCACTTATAGCATCAAATACTACCGCAGCGGGGTCACTGCCCTCGGAATGCTTTACGATATCAACACCTGCGCGGTCAGTCCAGACATTGAGCTGGTCTATCGCCGCCGCACGGAATGTATCAGCCGCCGCAACGATGACCTTCTTTCCCTGTGCTTTAAGGTTTGCAGAAAGCTTGCCGATAGTCGTAGTCTTGCCTGCGCCGTTTACACCTATCACCATGATAACAGCGGGTGAGCTTTCAAGCTTAAGCTCGTTATCGCCTGTCAGTATCTCAGCGATGATATCACGAAGCAGCTTCTTTACATCAGCGGGATCGGTAGCGCCTGTGCGCTTTACCTCCGCACGCAGCTTGTCGCAGATATCGCAGGATGTTTCAGCACCGATATCCGAGAGGATAAGCATCTCCTCAAGCTCCTCGAAGAAGTCCTCGTCTATCTTTGTAAAGCTGTTCATCAGAAGCTCTATCTTGCTTAAAAAACCGTCCTTCGTCTTTTTAAGGCCGTTCTTAAGCTTCTCGAAAAAGCCTTCCTTCTTAGGCTCGTCAGCTTCGTCCTCGGAGTCGTCTTCCTCGTCGGACTCGCTCTCGTCGTCCTCAGGCTCTGCTTCTTCCTCAGCCTCATCAGCAGCTTCGGAGATCTCCTCGGCAGCTTCTTCAGCTAACTCCTCAACAGCTTCAGCCATGACCTCAGCAGGTTCTTCCTCGACAGCAGGTTCCTCTACGACCTCTTCAACTTCCTGCTCGGCAGCTTCCAGAAGCTCCTCGGCATCCTCCTGCTTTTTCTTCTTGAATTTATCAAATAAGCCCATGTTGCCTCCAATTATTTAAGTTCTACATCAAGCTCGTCTGTAAGCTCTCTGCGCAGCAGACGGGAAACGCCCTTCTCCTGCATGAATACACCGTACAGCACCTCACAGCCCTCGATAGTGCCGCGGCGGTGAGTGATGACCATAAGCTGTGTGTGATTGCTGAACTGGCTGAGATAGGATATGTACTTGTCAACATTCACATCGTCAAGAGCCGCATCCACCTCATCCAGCATACAGAACGGTGTGGGACGGTGCTTCAGTATCGCGAAATAGATCGTGATAGCGACCATCGTCTGCTCGCCGCCTGAAAGCGAGATAAGATTCTTTATTACCTTTCCTGGAGGTGCTGCGTTTATCTCTATTCCCGAATTCAGCACGTCATCGGGGTCAGTCAGGACAAGCTCTGCCCTTGCGCCCTCGCCAAAGATGCTTACAAATATCTCGCCGAAATGGCGGTTTATATCCTCAAAGCTGTTCAGGAATCGTGTCTTGATATCACCCGTCAGCGTTTCGATAAGCTTTTCAAGCTCGCGCTTGGAGCTTTCGATATCGCTAAGCTGTGCTGTCTGGAACTCATATCTCTCAGATACCGTGCGGTATTCCTCAATAGAGTCCATATTAACGCTTCCGAGTGCGCTGATGCGCCTGTTAAGCTCGGACAGCTCATTCTCCGCCTCCATGAGATTTTCAAGCGGCTTTGCCTGCTCGACTGCCATGGAAACAGTAAGCTCATAGCGCTCATACAGCAGCTTCACGATGCTGTCATAGTCCTTCTGGACATTGGCGCGGCGTTCCTCAAGACGTGCGACCTCACGGTTGAACTTCTCTCTGTTGTCGGTAGCCTCGCGCACATCGCGGTGCATCGTTTCTATTCTCTTTTCAAGCTCTGTGACCTCTTCGGTGCAGCGCTCTATATCCGAGTCATTCTCGGAAAGGCTCTCGGACTGCTGCTGGATAGAAAGCTTTACGCGCTCTATTTCAAGACGTATCTCATTGTCATTCTGTGCAAGCTTATCGATAGCA
>JAZQEQ010000165.1:0-4186 GCA_045539055.1 Oscillospiraceae bacterium
GGTAAAGGCTGCTGCTCCCGCAGAGAAGAAGCCCGTTGAGAAGAAGGCAGCTGCAAAGCCTGCAGCAAAGAAGCCTGCTGCTAAGAAGGCTCCCGCAAAGCCTGCAGCAAAGAAACCCGCTGCTAAGAAGGCTGCTGCAAAGCCCGCAGCAAAGAAGCCTGCTGCTAAGAAGGCTCCCGCAAAGAAGGAGCTGACAGCTGCTGATATCGCTGCAAAGCTTGCTAAGAAGCTTGACTCTAAGAAGGCTGCTGCTATCGATGGCAAGTGCGCTGTTGACATCAAGCTGTACGGCCAGTTTGAGGCTCATATGTACATCGAGGTTAAGGACGGCAAGCTGAACGTTGCTCCTTATGACTATGTTGAGAGAGATATCGAGGCTGCTATTTCTGTAGAGAATGCACTCGCTATCATTGATGGCAAGCTCACTATCGCTGATGCTCTTGCTGACGGCAGACTTTATGCATTCGGTAATATCGGTGTTGCAGCCAAGCTTATGAAGCTGTTCTGATAACAGAATAAGTACCATGACCGCCTGTTTTTGCAGGCGGTTTTTTTATGCAAAAATTCTGTGAAAATTGCACATGAAATCCTAAAAAATATTTGACAAATCGCCAATAAAGTGATATAATAAACTGATTAAGTATTTTTATGAAAGGGCGCGTTTTTATGACGATTTTTTATAAATTTGAAGGAAAGCTTTATATCAATATCACCAATGGCTGCCCCTGTCGCTGTGTGTTCTGTATCAGAAACAATGCGGATTCTATCAGGGACAATGACAGCCTGTGGCTGGAGCATGAGCCAAGCTTTGAGGAGATAACAGCGGCGTTTGATGCTTTTGATAAGAGCGGTATGACGGATGCGGTGTTCTGCGGCTACGGCGAGCCTATGGTGCGCGCAGATATGGTCGTGCGCGTTGCGGAGTACATCAAGCAGAATTCCGATCTTAACATCCGCCTCAATTCCAACGGACTTGTAAAGCTTATCCACCCCGATTTTGATCTTAACAGCTTAAAGGGCGTTATTGACAGTGTTTCGATAAGCCTAAACGCTCCCGATGCAACTCGCTATAATGAGGTGACCCGTCCCTCTTTCGGAGAGAAGTCGTTCGATGTAATGCTGGACTTTGCAAAGCAGATGAAGGATATCTGCGGCAAGGTCGGCTTTACAGTTGTGGATGTTATTTCCGAGGATGAGATAGAGCGCTGCCGTAAGCTTTCCGATGAGCTTGGAATTCCGCTCAGGGTCCGCGCTTATGTTTCTGATAACGAGAGCTACACATAATGAGGATACTTGGAATAGACCCGGGTTATGCGATAGTCGGTTATGGAGTGCTTGATTACGACAGAAACAGGTTTTCGGTAGTAAACTATGGCGCGATAACCACCGAGGCAGGAAGACCCTTTGACAGCCGACTTAAAGAGATATACGATGATATGTGCAGTTTGCTTGATATGGCAAAGCCTGATTGTATGTCGATAGAGCGACTGTACTTTACAAACAACAAAACTACGGGTATCGATGTTGCGCAGGCGAGAGGTGTTATAATGCTTGCAGCGGCGCAGCGCGGTATTGAAATATACGAGTATACGCCCCTGCAGGTAAAGCAGGCGGTGGTCGGCTATGGCAGAGCTGAAAAGCATCAGGTACAGGAGATGGTTAAGAATATCCTGAATCTTAAGGAAGTGCCTAAGCCAGATGATACAGCCGATGCGGTCGCACTTGCTATATGCCACGGACATTCGAGCGGTTCGGCTTTGTCAAGGATACTTGCTATGGAGAAAGGAAAAAAGTAAATGATATATAGTGTAAGAGGAGAGCTTATCCACACTGAGCCGTCGCTAGCAGTGGTTGAATGTGCCGGTGTCGGCTATGCCTGCCGCACTACGATGAATACGCTCAAGCAGATAGGCTCGAGCGGTGAGGTAAGATTATTTACATATCTTCATGTGCGTGAGGATGCGGTCGATCTTTTTGGATTTGCTGATACGGCAGAGCTTTCCTGCTTCAAGCAGCTTCTCTCCGTTTCGGGTGTAGGTCCCAAGGCAGCGCTTTCGATACTTTCGGAGCTCAATCCCTCCAAGCTTGCGCTTTGTATAACAACGGGCGACAGCAAGACACTGACCCGATGCCCGGGAATCGGTGCAAAGACTGCTCAGCGTATCGTGCTTGAGCTGAAAGATAAGGTTGCAAAGGAACAGCATATCTCCGCAGTGGATTACGCAGCAGAGCCTTCAATCGCTGTTACAGGCGGCAATAATGTTTCAGAGGCGCTCACTGCGCTTTGTGTGCTGGGTTTCCCTATGACTCAGGCACAGAACGCGATAGCAGGAGTAAGCCCCGATGCCTCGGTAGAGGAGATAATCAAATACGCATTGAAAAATCTCGGCAGTTAAGCCGAAAGGAGTGGACAACATGGGAAAACGAAGCAGTATCATCGCCGCAATAATATGCCTTGCTATCTGTTTTATTTCTATCGCGGTAGCCTATGTTATCCTTGAGAACGAGAGGGATATGGTCATCATCGCGGGCGGAGTTGTTATAGGCTTTGCTGTGATGGTGTGTATTTCCGTGATACTGGGCAATACATTTGTGTATGATCTCAGATGCAAACGCGCGGCTTTAAAAGCAATGGGCAAGGACGGCTTCAAAGCTGTCATGAAAGACAAGGTAGCAAAGACCGCACATAAGGGCATCTATTATATGTTAAAAGGCGAATATGCAAATGCCGAAGAACAATTGATGCAGGCGCTGTCACTTGCTGATGTAAGACAGAATCAGTTGTTCTGTATCGAGTGGCTGGTGCGTCTTTACGAAACCACTTCCGACGACTCAAAGCTTCTGTGGTGTTACAGGAAAGCAGCTGACTACGCTCCCGATAATCCTGAGATACAGTCAAGACTTGGACACGCTTATTTTGTTGAGGGCAAGCTCGATAAAGCGATGTATTGCTTTGAACAGGCTCTTCATTACGATCCCAATCACGGCTATTCGGGCTACAGTATCGCGAAGATACATATCGCACGCGGCGAGGATGAAATTGCAATAGAAAAGCTTACAGAGCTTGCAAAGGTGCAGGAGAATCATCCGCTCATATTCGCTGAGCTTGCGACTGTCCTTGCAATGAAAGGCGATGACGAGAAATGCCGCGAGTATTACCAGAAAGCGATACTTCTCGGATATAATGAGCCTGACAAGCTTGCAAAGCGTATGACCGCAATATATGATTTCAATAACGCGAAAAACGCGGATGGTGAAGATCTTCCGCGAGAATATTACAGACGCATACAAAAGGAAGATGAGGAAAAGCCGAAGTGCACCTCTCATTCCTGTGAGTATTGCAGTTTAAATAAAAAATGTGAAAAGGGTGAAGAAAATGCTGGAGATGAATAATTCGGAGGAAATGTTCGCGTCGAGTGGCAGGATCGTAGAACCCGAATATAATGCATCAGATACAGATATAGAGTACAGTCTGCGCCCTAAGGTGCTTTCCGAGTACATCGGACAGGAAAAGGTAAAGGAAAACATGGCTGTGTACATCGAAGCCGCAAAAAAGCGCGGAGAGTGCCTCGACCACGTTTTGCTGTACGGTCCTCCCGGACTCGGTAAGACCACGCTTTCCTGCATAATAGCAAATGAGATGGGCGTAAATATCAGAGTGACCTCTGGTCCTGCTATTGAAAAAGCAGGCGATCTTGCGGCGCTTCTTACTAACCTTCAGCCAAACGACGTCCTGTTTATCGATGAGATACACCGTATGTCAAGACAGGTAGAGGAGGTGCTGTACCCCGCAATGGAGGATTATGTCCTTGATATCATCATGGGCAACGGTCCGTCTGCGCGTTCTATCCGTATCGATCTTCCGCACTTCACGCTTATCGGAGCAACAACTCGCTCGGGACAGCTTTCTGCGCCGCTTCGTGATCGTTTCGGCGTTGTTCAGAGATTGGAGCTGTACAGCCCCGAGGAGCTCTGCGATATCGTACAGCGTTCTGCGATAATCCTTGCGATACCCTGTACAAGGGACGGCGCGATGGAGATCGCAAAGCGTTCGCGCGGAACACCTCGAATCGCAAACCGCCTTTTAAAACGCGTGCGCGACTTTGCGGAGGTGCTCGGCAACGGCAAGATAGACCGTGAGATCGCAGATATCGCACTTGACCGACTTGAGATCGACAAGCTCGGG
>JAZQEQ010000166.1:0-3442 GCA_045539055.1 Oscillospiraceae bacterium
GTCCAAGCCTGCGGAGCGGAAACTAACCGCCTGAAAAGGAAAAGACCTGAGAAGTGCTTGTGTGAGCAAATCTCAGGTCTTTGTGTTATTCAGTTCCAAAAGGGTATGCTGTTATTGTGGCGCGCGCCATAATGCTTAAACGGACTTGTACGGAACGGTTTATGGTTGCGCCAATAGACTACGGTATAATGAAACACCTACAGAATATAAAGCTACCGATTATTTCATTCGCTTTGGAAGTGGAGTTTTCTTATTATTTGCTTTGTCCTTTGTAGCATTGTAGCTTTCGTCGAGACACCGGCATATCTGCTCAAATGATACTGTTCCATCGAGAACCATAGATGTCCAGTTCCAATTTCTGCTTGGAAAGCCCCACAAAAAACCCGGCTGCTGTGTCAGTAAGTCAGCAAGTAAACGATCTTTTATCTTTACGCACAGTATCTCGGCTTTGCCGTCACCGTCCAGACCGAATTCACTTCGCTGTTTCACAATAAAAACAGCATACCACTTTCCGTTTTCCGGGTGTCTTAATACTGCATAATCCTCATGCCCGAACGGGAGCTGTTCAGGCTCATGATGATATTTTTTCTTTGCGTATTCTTCCACACGTCTGCGCATGGAAGCAGATTCAATTGCTTTCATATATCTATCCCTGTGCGATCAGAGCTTCAACAAGCTCTCTTTTCTCATACAGCACACAGCCGCCCTCATGATCGTCAAGAAGCATATCACCGCTTTGAAGTGCCATAAACAGCGGTGAGTGCATTGCTTCACGCAGGGAGCTGTTCCTAATGTTTACATCGGAATATGGCGAGAACGGGCACGGCTCTGCGCCGCCGTGAGAATTGATATGGAAAAATCCACGCCCTGCTGCCACACAGCCGCCCGAACTTTTCTCATCGCCGGGAAATGCTATGTAGACCATTTCGGGACGTTCCTCCCGAAGCTTCTGTATTTCATTCATCAGATATTCACGCTCTGTGTCAGATGGCGCAAGCTCATTACTTTCCGCAGTCACGGGAACATATTCCACGAATATTACAGCCTTGCACCCTCTGTCCGACAAACTGTTCAGAAACTCGTCCGAGGTGACTTCCTTGTAATTCTGTGTTGTTACGGTAACAGATGCACCGAAGATAAGTCCACGTTTTCTGAACTCCTCCATATTTGCGATCAGCTTGTCATAAATACCTTTTCCACGCCTGTTATCGGTGATCTCCTTGCTGCCCTCAATACTCATGATCGGTACAAGATTGCGGCACTTATCAAAGAGGGCAAAGTATTTTTCATCAATAAAAGTGCCGTTTGTGAATATGGGGAACAGGATATTCTGTTTTTTTCCTGCCGCTTCAATAATATCACGCCTGAGCATCGGCTCGCCGCCTGCAAGCAGAATAAAGCTGATGCCCAGTTCATCTGCTTCATCAAATATTTTCAGCCATTCCTCACTTGTAAGCTGGCTGACAGGCTCTGTATCGGTAGTTGCGTGGTTGCACCGTGAGTAACATCCTGCACAGTGCAGATTGCACTTGCTTGTAATGCTTGCTATTAAAAACGGCGGTATATGTTCTCCGTTATCTTCAGCTTCACGCCGCTTTTTTGAAGCTGTGCGAGTGGCTTTGGCAAATTTCAGCATGAAGGCACTTTCCCTCGGATTTTTCAGAGTTGCCTTTATCGCTTCCTTCACAACTCCCTCAACGCCTTCGATAAGATAGTTCTGCAAATCAAAGTTCTCGTTCATTTTTTGTCACCTATGACCTTTCTCGCAAACGCCTTTACAGCGGCAATATCTACTTCATCGGGGTGCCCCGAGTGGAGAGCGGTAAATTTGCCTCTGCAATGAAACTCCTTGTCGGAGAGCTTTACGCCTTCCTTTTCAGCTGTCTTTTTGATCTGGGCATATGTCGATTCGATCATTGCCGCAGTGCTGACATTCACAAGAAGTCCGATTTTGCTTTTATTCTCCGAAATAAACTTCTTCACGCTGCTGTCTGCACCTGCCCAATATACTGAATTGCACAGAAAAAGTATATCGGTCTTTTCGCTGAGAGGTGCAGAAAGTTCCTTTGCTTCATTGTTCAGCTCTTGAGCAATAGCATCAGCGAGCTTTTTCGTATTTCCGGTCTTGCTGAAATATCTGATCTCGATCTTCATAATTTTCCTCCTTACACATGGTGCTTGTTCAGACGTTCTCTGAAAAGCTCGTTTACGATCTTTGCCATTTCCTGCTTTGCCTGTTCATCGGGTTCGGTATCAGCTTCAAATCTGCTGTACAGCTCCGGGTATTCTCTTGCAATAAAACCGCAGGTACAGGATTTGGCATGATCTCTTGTAAAAGATGGGATATTCTCTATATATTCAGGTCTGACCAATGAGATGATCCTGTCATTTGCAGTCATCTGTATTCACCTCCGTCTGAATCAGAAATGGTCTCAGCTTTTCGGGCATAGCTCTGTAAAGATAGTCGGTAAGCTGTTCAACCGTAAGATCGGAACCGCTGAAAAACCAGTCCAGTATCGTGAATGATATACCTCTGAGATAGAATTTCGCATCGAATATTACCTCATAATTAACGTTGCTTCCGGTATTCTTTATCATATCAGTCAGCAGCTCTATACTTCTTTCATGAGTTGCCTGAAAAAAGGAATTCTGACCGACCGTATTTTTCAGTGCGTTCATATAAAAGCTGCGGTCATTATCAAGTATCGTTATCATATCAACAAGAGTTTGCCGCCAGTCCTCTGTTCCTGCACAGAAGTCAATGAAAATATCTTCCATCTGATAATTGTATATCCACGCTATCAGCTCATATTTATCGTGAAAATGGTGATAAAAAGTTCCCGGAGACATTTCACAGTTATCAGTGATCTCCTTGACCGTGATCTTATCAACATTTTTGCTGTGAGCAAGCTCGTGGAGAGATTCACCGAGGATCTCTTTTGTTGTTTTTCTGTATATCATCGTATCTGTTCCTGCTTTCAGGCGGTACATATGCACCTGCACGACTTGCAAAAGCGATCTGCACCGTATCTGCGGATAGTATTCAGTTTCTCATGCTCATATTGAATGATATTGACTGCATCAGGGTATGCTGAGAAGTATTTCTCCATTTCGTCAAGCACTGCCATACCACGGTTTATCAGTTCGGGGGCAGGGCATATCAGAGCTGCATTCTTATGATCGCTCAGCGCTTTTATCTGCTGCTGTGCGGTAAACTCCCTGTCTGTTTTTGAGAGCAGATAAATCATCATGATATGGGCAAATTTCAGATCTGTTTTATCTATGCCAAGCGGATAGGAAGGATCAAGGTCAAACATTCGGAGTTCAATATGATCCACACCGTTTTGACACAGGTTTTCAAGGCTGTTGCTGCCCTTTGGCTTTAATCTGACAGGAAGATACAGCTCACTTGCCGAGTACAGCTTTCCCTCTTTGATATAAC
>JAZQEQ010000167.1:0-3524 GCA_045539055.1 Oscillospiraceae bacterium
AGCCGCCAAAGCTTGTATTGCCAAAGCGGAACGAGCCACCTCTGAACGAGCCGAACCGCCATTCCCACTGCCATGTCCTGCCGAAAGAGCCTGAACGGAATGAGCCGTTTCTGAAAGAGCCTGTTGTAAAGCTTCCGAAGCCGAAAGCGAAGCTGCCGTATCTGCTGAGATCAAAGCTGCCGAGCTTGTAGCTGCCTGCGTTGTAGCTGCAGACGCCCGAGCCGCTGACAGCGCCGCCGCTCTTAAGCATATCCACGACAGCGATAAGCTGCTCGTCCGACTTGTGGACGGGCACCTCGCACTTTTTCTGAATGAATATCTCGGTCAGGCGGTCGTTCAGCGCAGGATCCTTGGGGTCGAGAGCGTTCAGCGCATTTATATACATCTCACCGCCGTGGCTTTCCAGCCATTTTATAAGGCTGCCTCCGAGGAAATAACCGCGGATCGCAGCAATATCAAAATTATCAGCGATGTCATCGGCAGAGAATATCTTTTTCCTGCCAAGCCATATTGCACAATCCATCGGGTTCCTCCATAAATACAACAGTTACACCTAATAGTATATCATATTTCGCCGTACATTTCAACAACTTTCCGAAAATTTATTAAACCGATTATTGGGTTTTGTGAAAAAAGCACAAAGTTATATGTGAAATATCACCGATAAACCGCATTGCCATCCCTTTTAAAGACTTTCTATTTATAATAGTATCGGGCGGTTATATTTTGGCGGAATTTTACTCTGCGTGTTAGCGAAAAAATATTTCGTCGGTTTGTGCAAAAAACTTGGCGGAGTTTGCGTTTTTTTGGCTAAAACTAAAGGTTTTTTCGACTTTAAATCTATTGACAAAGAAATTTAATTGTTGTATAATATTAAAATGTATCATAATGGATATGTGCGCGAAAAGACCGTTTTTGGGCGAAAAATCATGGTATTTTTTCCTAAAAAATGTCAGCTCCGTACACCATTGCGGAAATAATTTAAGGAGTGATAAAGCCGATGGTGAATGTTAAACCCGTACAGCTCGGAAAAAACACCCGAATGAGTTTTTCTAAGATCAATGAGGTCATTGAAATGCCGAACCTCATCGGTATCCAGAAGGACTCTTATGATTGGTTCCTGACGGACGGTATCAAGGAAGTATTCAAGGATGTTTCCCCTATTACCGATTCCAATGGAAAGTTTGAACTTTCGTTCATAGACCACCGTCTTGACGACAAAACAAAGTACACTATCGAGGAGTGCAAGGAGCGCGACGCTACCTATGCGGCTCCCCTTCGCGTTACCGCGCGTCTGCTCAGCAAGGAGACAGGCGAGATCATGGATAACGAGATATTCATGGGCGATCTGCCGCTCATGACAGAAAGCGGTACTTTCGTTATCAACGGCTCGGAGCGTGTAGTTGTATCTCAGCTCGTTCGTTCCCCCGGCGTTTACTACGGCTTTGACTATGATAAAACAGGTAAGAAGCTGTTCAAGGCTACTGTTATCCCGAACAGAGGTGCGTGGCTCGAGTACGAGATGGACTCCAACGACGTATTCTATGTTCGTATAGACAAGAACAGAAAGATCCCTGCAACAACATTCCTGCGCTCTGTTGGTCTTTCTTCCAACGAGGAGCTCAAGGAGAAGTTCGGTGAGGACGACAGGATCATCCGCACTATCGAGGACAAGGACAGCACACAGAACCGTGAAGAGGCTCTGCTTGAGGTATACAAGAAGCTGCGTCCCGGTGAGCCCCCGACAGTTGAGTCTGCTCAGAACCACCTGAACACACTGTTCTTTGACGCAAAGAGATATGATCTGTCCAGATTCGGACGTTATAAGTATAATAAGAAGCTGGGTATCTCTACCCGTATAAACGGCAGAAAGTCTGCCTGCACAGTTATCGCTCCTCTCACAGGCGAGATCCTTGTTGAGGACGGCGCGATCATCACTCCCGATATGGCGCTTGCTATCGAGAACGCAGGTGTTACAGATGTTTCTGTTTACAATCCCGAGGGCAACGTTGTAAAGGTTGTCGGCAACGGCATGGTCGACATCACCACATACGTTGATATGGACAAGGACGCTCTCGAGGCTATCGGCATCAACGAGCAGGTAAGATTTGCTGTTCTTGCAGAGGTGCTCGAAGAGGCTGAGGGCGACAACGACAAGCTTGCAGAGCTGCTGAAGGCTCGCGCTGAGGAGCTTATCCCCAAGCACATCACACTTGAGGATATCTACGCAGCAGTAAGCTATTTCATAAACCTGTGCGAGGGCATCGGTGATATCGACGATATCGACCACCTCGGCAACAGACGTATCCGCTGCGTAGGCGAGCTGCTGCAGAACCAGTTCCGCATCGGCTTCTCCCGTATGGAGCGTACCATCCGCGAGAGAATGGCTCTTCAGGCGCAGGATCAGGAGAAGGTATCCCCCTCCTCCCTTATCAATGCAAGACAGGTCATCTCTGCAATGAGAGAGTTCTTCGGCTCTTCGCCTCTGTCCCAGTTCATGGATCAGAACAACCCTCTCGCAGAGCTTACACATAAGAGAAGACTCTCCTCGCTCGGTCCCGGCGGTCTTTCCCGTGACAGAGCAGGCTTCGAGGTCCGTGACGTACACTATTCTCACTACGGCAGAATGTGTCCCATCGAGACTCCTGAAGGTCCCAACATCGGTCTGATCTCTTACCTTGCTACATTCGCAAGAATAAACGTATACGGCTTTATCGAGGCTCCTTACAGAAAGGTCGACAAGGAAACAGGTAAGGTGCTTGACGAGGTAGTTTACATGACCGCCGATATGGAGGATAACTACGTCGTTGCACAGGCTAACGAGCCCCTTGACGAGAACGGCTGCTTCAAGCGTCCTCGTGTAAATGCACGCTGCCGTGATGCTATCCTTGAGATCGAGCGCGAGAAGGTAGACTTCATGGACGTATCGCCCAAGATGGTGGTATCCGTCGCTACAGCTATGATCCCGTTCCTTGAGAACGATGACGCGAACCGTGCCCTCATGGGTGCGAACATGCAGCGTCAGGCTGTTCCGCTCATGGTTACCGATAACCCCATCGTTGGTACAGGTATGGAGTACAAGGCAGCTGTGGACTCCGGTGTCTGCGTGATCTCCGAATCCGACGGTGTTGTTACCTTCGTTTCTGTGGATAAGATCGTGGTACAGGACAGCCAGAAGCTCGACCATACCTATAATCTCATCAAGTTCAAGCGTTCCAACCAGGATACCTGCGTAAACCAGCGTCCGATCGTCAATGTGGGCGAAACCGTCCGCAAGGGTCAGGTGCTTGCAGATGGTCCTGCAACTGCTGACGGCGAGATCTCCCTGGGTAAGAATGCCCTGATCGGCTTCATGACCTGGGAAGGTTACAACTACGAGGACGCAGTTCTGCTGAACGAGCGTCTGGTACGAGAGGATGTCTTTACCTCCATTCATATTGAAGAATATGAGCTGGAGTGCCGTGACACCAAGCTCGGACCGGAGGAGATCACACGCGACATTCCCAATGTCGGCGATGACTCCC
>JAZQEQ010000168.1:0-2740 GCA_045539055.1 Oscillospiraceae bacterium
TATTACAATTGGTTTTTGTGAAGCTTTTGTGTTTAAAAGATATGAGAATGCCTTTTAAACCGCATTATAAAAGGAAACAAGCCCGATCTTAGTCGGGCTTGTTTTTTAACCTGTGGTTGGGATGGCGGGATTTGAACCCACGAGATGACGGAGTCAAAGTCCGTTGCCTTACCGCTTGGCTACATCCCAGAATATAAATAAATATCGAAAAAGGCACAGGGTCTAACCTATGCCTTTTCCTATGTGGGGTGGGTAGTGGGAATCGAACCCACGGTCTTCGGGACCACAATCCGACGCTTTAACCAACTAAGCCATACCCACCATGTATGGCACGCCATAAAGGATTCGAACCTTTGACCTACCGCTTAGAAGGCGGTTGCTCTATCCAGCTGAGCTAATGGCGCATAGCCCATGAGCGCGTAAGCGCTTGGAGCGGGTGATGGGAATCGAACCCACGCGACCAGCTTGGAAGGCTGGAATTCTACCATTGAACTACACCCGCGAAGTAGTCGCGTTGCATAACGCTTAATTATTATAACACTAACCATCGGATTTGTCAAGGGGTTTGGAAAAATATTTTTCAGAATAGTGTTTTCTTGCCGAAAGATTACAATTCGGTTACAGCGCGGTTACGAAAAAGTTACAATGTAATTACGATTTGGTTACAGTTTGCTGAAGTCTATTGACAGCGCGGTTTTTCGGTGCTACAATCAAGTCAGAGGCAAGGGAAAGGGGTTTTGGATATGAAGAAACGCAGGCTGTTCTGCGAATTATCACCGACGTGTTATAAGATCTCGCTTAAAAAAGAATATCTTCGCCGCGACCTGCACGACCTTGTTTCTAAGGAGCATTTTGCCGAGGGCTTTCAGTCCCTGCCCATGCCTGCGCTGGTAAAATCTCACAGCTCGCCTATAATGCGAAAGCTCCACGGCGTTGACCCCGTGCTTCAGAAAAACAAATTCCGAAATCTCTCTCTTGCTGTGTCGAAGATAAACGGTCTGATACTTCAGCCGAACGAGTCCTTTTCGTTCTGGAGGCTGGTCGGTGAGCCGACCGAAAAGCGCGGCTACACCGAGGGCCTTGTTATAGATAAAGGTAAGCTCACCCGCGGCGTCGGAGGAGGGCTGTGCCAGCTTGCAAACCTGATACACTGGCTCGTGCTGAACAGTCCGCTCACCGTGACCGAGCTTCACCACCACTCGGACGCGCTGTTTCCCGACAGCGGCAGACGCGTACCGTTCGGTACGGGAACCAGCGTGTTCTATAAGAATGTGGACTACCGCTTCAAAAACACCACCGACCGTCCCGTACAGCTTCTGCTGTGGCTGAGCGATACCGAGCTTTTCGGCGAGCTTCGTTCTTCCGAGCCGTTCCCGTATGTCTACCGAATGACTGAGGAGAACTACGGCTATATCGAGGAGAACGGCGAGTTTTACAGGGTCAGCAGGGTGTACCGCCTTACGCTGGACAGGGCGCGCAGTATCGTCCGTCGCGAGCTTATACTCGACAATCACTCGAAGGTGCTGTACGACTACTCGCTCATCCCCGAGCATCAGATAATCACCCCTCGGCTGCGAAAGCTTCCCGAAGCGCGCGGCTAAGTTAACATATAGTCCTTCTACCGCCCTCTGAGCACTTCTCGGAGGGCGGCTCTTTTTGCAATCTGCAACTTGCAAATGCAGTTTTTTGTCTGAGAATGACGCTCTGCTGTCATTTTAAGGCGCCTTTTTCAGAGGTTGCAGCATTTTTTTTGCTAAAATACGAAAGATTTTTACAAACTACTTGCAAAAATCCTGCAAAAGGTGTATTATATGTATAACATTCACGCTAAAGAAAGAGGACGTAATATATGAAAGACGATCTGCTGCTTCGCATTTCCGAAATGATGCCCGAGTTTTCAAAGGGTCAGAAGCTTATCGCAAATTATATACTGGAGCATTACGAAAAGGCTGCGTACATGACCGCGCTCAAGCTCGGCAATACCGTAAACGTGAGCGAGTCCACTGTCGTGCGCTTTGCAAACAAGCTTGATTTTGAGGGCTATCCTCAGCTTCAGCGTTCGCTTCAGAGCCATATCAAAAACCGCCTTACCTCGCTTCAGAGAATGGACGTTACCCGTAACAGGATAGGCGACCTCAACACTGTCGAGGGCGTGCTGAGTCAGGATATCGACAAGATACGCCGCACTATCGAGGCTGTCAGCCCTGACGCGTTTGAAAAGGCTGTGGATGCTATCTGCTCGGCTAAGAATATCTATATTCAGGGCGCGATGAGCAGCGGAATACTCGCAAACTTCATGCATTATTACCTGCGTCTTATTTTTGACAACGTAAGTCATATCGGCGCTGTTGGCACGAACGAGCTGTACCAGCAGATGGTGCATATCGGCGAGGGCGACGTGCTTATCGCGATGAGCTTTCCGCGCTATGCAAAGAGCACCATTGAAGCGTGCAGATTTGCGAGAGAATGCGGCGCGAAGATAGTAGCCATCACAGACAGCGAGAGCTCGCCGCTGGTGCAGTATGCCGACTGTCCGCTTTATGCGTACTCCGACATGGTGTCGTTCGTTGACAGCCTTGTTGCGCCGATGAGCCTTATAAACGCGCTTATCGTGGGAGCATCCGACCGCAACCGCGACAGCGTTGAAAAGAGCTTCAACAAGCTTGAAAAGCTGTGGGAGCGCGGAGAGGTCTATAAGAAAGATGTATGATATACTGATAATCGGCGGCGGCGCGGCTGG
>JAZQEQ010000169.1:0-9348 GCA_045539055.1 Oscillospiraceae bacterium
AAGACCCAGTCCTGCTGGATGCGGAAGCTTATGAAGAACAGCACCACATCCACAACTATCTTGATGACCGACTGCAGCAGCCTCAGCTCGGGAGCTATCAGCATGGACAGCAGATAAACTATGCCGTAGGAGCAGGTGGTCTGCACCGCGCAGAGGATGTAGTACCTCACCATGGTCGCGCGAAGCCCCTCGCGGCTCTTGAAAACGCGCGTGCGGTTTGCAAAGAAGTTGAACAGCGAGGACACCACCCTCGCGCCGAATGTCGCAATAAACACACGCAGAACGCCGCTTACCGCCTCGGGCATCAGCATATTTATCAGCGTGAACACTGCAATGTCGATGATGGAGCTGAGCCCCGACGACAGCATGAATTTAAGGATGACCGCGTATATCTTCACCGAGTCCTTCAGCGGATGGAAATGCGTTTCGCTGTTGCCGTCAAGGTACACCGTCTGTATCTTGCGCTCCTCGAAAGCAAAGCCGTTCTTGTGCATCTCAAGCAGGCAGTTCGTTTCGTACTCGAAACGCTCGCCGTCAGTGTCGCACAAAAGCTGTATGTACTCCCTCGGGAATGCGCGCAGTCCCGTCTGCGTGTCGCTTAGCTTTATTCCGCAGAACGCTCTGAACACTATCCTAGTGCAGTTGTTGCCGAAGCTGCTCTTCCACGGAACGTCCTCGCCCGAAAAGTCCCTGCACCCGAACACCGCCTTGCCGCTCTCCTGCATCTGCATCGTGCAGGCGAGAACATCGGGCGGAGTGTGCTGACCGTCGTCGTCAGTGGTGACCACGCCAACGCGGTCGGGGCGGTTCTTGAGGAAATACTCGAAGCCCGTCTTTAAGCCGCGACCCTTGCCCTTGTTCACCTCATGGTGAAGCACGGTGCACTGCGGCAGCTTTTCGGCCTCGTCAAAGTATTTCCGACAGCTTTCGCGGCTGCCGTCGTCGATGAGTATGATGTCGTCAAAGCCCTCTGCTATAAGCCCGTTAAGCGTTTCCAGCAGCTTCTCGGAGGGGTTGTATGACGGCAGTATCACCGACGAATTTATCTTTGCATCTACCAAAGGTAAACGCCTCCTTTTATGTTGAAAACAATATCGTAGGGGCACGGCGAGCCGTGCCCGTTTGGGGGAAACTGCAAATTATACGGGCACGACACGTCGTGCCCCTACGTTTTTTAATGGATAACAAACGCACAAGGCAGCTTCCACGAGGACTGGCTGTAGTAGAACGTTACGCTGTTCTGCAGGTACTCACCCTCGTAGTACATACAAGTCGAGCTGCCGCCGTCGAGGTTTGCTGCATTGACCGCGCCGTAGCGCACCATTATCTCGATAAGGTCAGCCGCAGACGCGCCCGCGTGGTTGTTGTAGCCTCTGCCGTCCGTTACAAGCAGCAGAAGCGCGCCGTCAGCACGCTGTCCGATGGCTGTACGCGGATTGAGTCCGCTGCCGTTTCCTGTTATCTCGCGCGGCTCGCCGTTTATAACGAGATGCACGAAGTGGTTGTTGTCAACGCTTGCAGCCTCCTGAAAGCACACCGCGTCGCGGATGCCCTTTTCATTTATCATAGCCTCGCACTCGGCGGCACTCATGCCGTCAAGGTCGATTATCTGAAGTATGTTGCTCTCGGTAAGTCCCACAAGCACCAGCCCCGGAGCCTCCTGAGGTCTGTTTCTGACGATAACGCCCTTTGAAACGCATACGCCGTAGGGGTTGCCGCCCGAGTTGTTTGTGGAGTTGTACAGACCGCCGTTGATAGCGCCGATCGCGCCCTCCTGCTCGACTATCTGCTTAAGGGTGATGCCCTGCTCGGGCCATACGTCTATATCAGAGTTTATCGAAGCAAGGCTCACGCGCGAGGGGTCCTTTACTATCATCAGAGTCGCCTTGTAGGACAGACCGGGGATGTCGATTATCTCGATGTCCTGCGTTACCTGCTCCGCATCGGAAGCCGAGCCACCGTCTGTTACGTCATCACCGAAAACAGGCACGGTAATCATGCCCTCGTTTACGTCCGCGTCGCCCATCTCCTTGAGTGAGTTGGACGCAACTACCTCCGCTATCTCCTCTTCAGACAGGCAGAGTGACGCAAGGAATTTGAGCTGTCCCGTTTCAAGGACAGTGGTGATGAAGGTGTTTCTTGTCGATACCGAGCCAAGGCAGATTATCTTCATCATGATGAACAGTGTTATCACAACTATCACGAGAAAGGTGATGATAAAGAGAAACACTTTTCCGATACCGCCGAATACCTTTTTAGCGGTGCTTTTGCTGCTCATATCGTCACCTCCTTAAATAACATCGTGCATTACCGCGATAGCCCAGTGCGGGTCGTCAACGCCGTTGTCGGGGGTATCGTCAGCGTACACGAAGTATACGATGCTGTTGAATGTGTCAGTGCGCGAGCCTGCGTATCTTCCGTCGTAAAGGAGCGTCATGTTCTTCTCGAAGTAGATGTTGCAGGAGAAGCAGTTTTCGCTGTAAACGGTGACGTTGGTGATGCGCTCGTTTGCAAAGCCGTCCAGCGTGTGAAGGCTCGTGAAGCCGATGTCAACGCCTGTCGCCCACTCCTCGGCATAGTCGTAGTACGCCGATGTGCGAAGCAGGTACTCCCTTACCTCCGCAAGACCGTGGTTTGCGCCGTCAAGGTCGTCCGTCATGAACTTGCTCCAGCACTTTGCCGCCTCCATAACGTCTATCTCAGCCGCGATGTAGTCGGGGATCTCGCCGCTTCCCACCGAACCGTTAAGCCACAGACCGCCCTCGGCAGTAAGCTCGTGCTGTGTCACCTTGCCCATGTTGTCGGTCACCACAGCCTCTGCACTGTCCGAAAGAAGCGCGAACTCGTATGTCTTCATGTCGGGAAGCTGTACGCCCGACTGCGCATAGAGTGCCTCCGCGTCGGGATGCGCGCTGTTCCATGCCGCGGTGATGTCATCGGCAGGCGTGCCGTTCACCTTTACGGAGAAGTCCTGCGGCAGTACGATGCTATGGCGCGTGTAAAGCTCGTCCTCGGGGGTGCTGCCGTCATAGCGTACCATCTCGCCGCACTTGTCCACAAGCACTATCTCAGGCTCTGTCATCTCTCGGATGGTGTAGAACGTGCTGTCAGCCCCGTGCTTTCCGCTTATCACGGTGTTGTTGAGGTTCACTGTGATGTCGTTCGGGAGCCAGAAGCCGTAATCATAGACTGCGGGCTTGACCGAATTGCCGTCGGTGGTGTAGTTTATCACCGTGCCGTCTGCGCGTGTGTAGATTATCTCAGGCTCTGCGAGCAGTCCGCTGAGCTTGTAGACAGGCACCTCGCCGCCCTCGGCAAGCTCGGCGTCCGTGGGCTGTACGCCGTTCACCGAAACGCTGACCTCCTCGGGGCAGTATAACTCAAGATTGTAGATAGTTTCAACAGGATACGGCACGAACTCCTCCACCGTCCAGTCCGCCATCGTGAAGAAGAACAGGCTGGTGCGGGTGTTCTCACCCGAAAGGGTCAGCCTTCCCACAAGCTTTCCGTCAGAAAGCACCGAGTACACCTTTTTCAGGTCACTGCTCTCGGCGGCGCGGAACTCATATGTAAGCTTTCCCGAGGACAGCTTTCTCGTGTAGCTCTGAAGAAGCTTGTCCGCGTCGTTCTGCTCGAAGCGGTTTATGCAAAGCTCCTCGAAGTCCAGCTCCTCGGAAAGAGTGCCGTCCGCGGCGATGCCCTCAAGCCACTGTATCTGCTTTTCTACTGTGCGCTCGGGCTGAGCCTTGTCGTAATCGGTAACGACTATCCCCACATACACGAGGAAGATAACGCTCAGAGCAACGCACACCGAAATGAATATGATGTAAGCCTTTTCAAATCTGCTCAGTTTCATCTCTGTCTCCTTTATTCCACACAATTCTCTGTGATATCAAGCTAAAATCGCACTAACTTTAATTATACCACCTAATATAGTATTTTTCAATACTTTATATAAATAAAACAGATCTTTTGACAAAAAGGTTACGTTTTTAATTGACAATTGATAATTGACAATTGACAATTTTGGTATCCGACTGCGTCGGATGTTATTTTAATGGCGGCTTCGCCGCGACGAATCCGTTTGAAATAAAGTCGGCGTCAGCCGACACAATAATTGTCCATTGTCAATTGTCCATTGTCAATTAAAAAGGGCGGTCCTGCCGCCCTTTTTCTTATATTTCCATAAGCTTCTCGACCTCAAAGCCGAGTATCATCGCCTTTACGCTCTCGGCTCTCTCAGCCTCAGCACCGTCGAACTGATATCCGTCAAGCCTTTCGGAAAGCGCGTCAAGGCGGTCAACGTCCATGTCCTCTGCCGCAAGCCTTATCTCCGAATAGATCTCGGCTATCTCCTCGCTGTGCTGTGCCGCGGGAAGTCTTTCCCTGCCGCTGTCGCAAAGCGGCTTCAGTGCCGCCGCAAGCTCCATCCAGCACTGCGCGAAAATCGGGTGCATCGCCGTGATAACAGCGCGCTCGCCCGCTCTCGCCGCGGCTTCAAGGCGCATCGCCATTCCGCCTGCCTGTACCGCGCCGATGAGAAGTGCGCTGGACTTCATGCTGTGCACCTTGATGCGGTAGCTGTCCAGACCCTCGTCAGTCGCAATGCCGTCAAAAAAGCCCGAAAGCTCGTTAAGCTCATTCTGTGCGCCCTTGCCGAACATCTTTACAGTGTCCAGCACCAGCTCGTCAGTGGGAAGCTTCGCTCTCGCATAAGCCCAGTCCACACCGAACACGGTCGGGAATTCGATAGTTTCCTTGCGCTCCTCCTGCTTCGGCTCAGCCGCATCCGCCGCCTCTACACGGCGCACCAGCCGCTCGTCCAGAAGCACTCTCACAAGCTGTTCAAGCCGCCTGCTGTCCACAGGCTTTGCAAGAAACGCGTCAAAGCCCTCGTTGAAGTACATCTCCTTCGCGCCTATGACAGCATTCGCCGTCAGCGCAACTATCGGCGCATCAAAGCAGGGATTACTGATATCGTCGCGTATCCTGTGCATTGCCTCGATGCCGTCGATACCCGGCATCATGTGGTCCATGAAGATGATATCAAAGCGCTGGTGTCTGGACCTTTCGACAGCGTCCATGCCGTTTGCCGACTCAACGATGTTTACCTTTGTGCGCTTAAGCAGCTGTCTCATAACGCGGCGGTTCATCTCGTTGTCGTCTACCACCAGTATATGCGCCTCGGGCGCCTCGAAAAAGCCGCTGTTCTCATCGTTCTCGTCGTCGTCAAGGCTTAAGCTGAGCTTACCTATGGGAGTAGCGTCCACCACCTTCTGCTTCAGCAGGAACGAGAACTCCGAGCCCTTGCCGTAAACGCTCTGCACGCAGAGTCTGCTGCCGAAGCGCTCAAGTATCGACTGCGTTATGCCAAGACCGAGACCCGTACCCTCTATCGTGCGGTTTCTGGGGTCGTCAACGCGGTAGAACGCATTGAACAGGCTGTCCATGTTCTCGGGCTTTATTCCCACGCCCGTATCGCGCACCCTGAAGCGTATCGCATCAGCACCCGCGCGCTCGATAACGAAAGTAACACTGCCCTCGTGAGTGTATTTCACAGCGTTTGTGAGCAGGTTTACAAGCACCTGCTTCAGGCGCATATCATCGCCGAAAAGCACGCTCGGAAGCCCCTCGTCCGCCTGCACCTCAAGCTTCAGATCCTTTGACAGCGCACGGAAGCGCACAAGGTTGTGCACCTCTGCGATAAGCTTCTGCAGGCTGTATTCCACAGGGGACAGCTCTATCCTGCCCTCCTCTATCTTGGTGATGTCAAGTATGTCGTTTATGATGCTCAGAAGCGACTGCGCCGCGGAATTTACATCCGTAGCATAGCTCTTTATGTCGGGCTCAGTGCTCTCGCGCAGTATCATCTCATTCATGCCGATGACGGAGTTTATCGGCGTGCGTATCTCATGCGACATATTCGCAAGAAAGCGCGTTTTGCTTCGGGTCGCGGCTCTTGCGTCGTTACACTTTGCCTCGACTACCTTCAGCAGGTCGTCAAGGCTTCGCTCCTGCTCCGTCATCTGACGATGCTGGAAGCGTATCATTGTCACCATCGCGATGATGACCCAGCCCGTGATAAAGGTTATGACCGTTCCGAATATGAACTCTATCATGCTCTGCGCACTTCTCACAAACAACGCGATCACAACGATCATCATAGCAAGCATTCCCGTGCTTACCGCAAGCTGGAGCTTTGCAAGCTTCGGGTCGATAAACACAAAGCTTATGACAAGATGGATGAACGTACAGTAAACAAACGTCTGCGCCGAGTCGAACGCGACCGAAATAAAGATGCTGAGCACCGAAAACAGCAGGCACTGCGCCACCTTGAAGCCCCACTCGCCGAATTTCAGCTTCTGACTGAAGCCAAGCACAAGAGAGGTAAGCACAGCATAAAAGCAGAAGCCGATGACCACAGCAAGCGACAGCGTGCCGTTTGCAAGACCAATTATCGCGACAACGATGCAGCCGATGACATACAGCGCCATCGCACAGCCGAAGCCCAGCTTAAAGCTCTTTCCCGAATCCTTCATTCCAGCGTCACCCCCTTAGGCACTACGAAACGCAGACCCTTGCGGACTATCTCAGCCCTGCAGTCGTACACGTCTGTGATAAGGTCGCCGTCCTGATTTATCGTGAAGGGCTCGCCGTCGGTGCGGCGGATGCGTATCTTTGTACAGTCGCCGCAGTCCATAAAGCGCGGTATCTTGTCGTATTTCTTTCCCATAACGCTCATAAGTGCGCGTATAAGAGCGAAGCTGTGCTTGTTTCCGACAAGACGGTAGATAGCCTTTCCGTCGTTTAAGCAGGTGTCCTTTGCAAAGAACATATTTCCGCCGAAGATACATCCGTTTCCGATAAACACCTCGGCAAACTTATTCGTCACTGCCTTGTCGTCAAGCGTTACCTCATACTCCTGCGGACGCGATACAAAGATACTGTAAAGCACCGAAAGAGTATACGGCACATCGTCGCCGATAAATCTCAGCGAACGGAACGAGTCCATTTTTGTGATGCAGTTGCTGTCAAGTCCCACGGAAAGCGTATTCAGCGACACGCCGCAGTCGCTCTTTATGTAGTCCACCATGATGACGTCGCCGTTTATCAGCTCCTCGATATGATGGAACCTCTCCTCGTCCTTGCCGAACATCTTGAGATAGTCGTTCGTAAGTCCGCACGGGAAGAACGCCACCTCTGCCTTTGAAAGGTCGTCAAAGCCGTTGAGCATATTGCGCATCGTGCCCGAGCCGCCGCAGCAGTAAAAACGCAGCTCCTCGCCCTCGAAGATATTCTGTATCTTCTTTACAAGCTCGGTCTCGTAGCCCTTGCAGCGCGTATTGAACACGAAATAATTCAGCCCCTTTATGCCGTCAAGCTTCGTGCGAAGATCATCCGCGAAGGTCTTACGTCCCGCAAAGGGGTTTATTATGAAAATGTGGGTCATAAGCACCTCCCGTTTATCAGTGAATAGTGAATAGTGAATAGAGAATAGTTATTGTGTCCGACTTCGTCGGACGTTATCCGAATGGCGGCTTCGCCGCAGCCGCTTTTGAAATAACATCGCCGTCAGGCGATACCGCAACTATTCACTATTCGTTATTCACTCTTCACTTTTTACTCTCTGCAAGTGTGTTTTCGATTATCTTGATGAGCTTTTCCTTTGAGGGCGGCTTTAGGATATAGCCATCGGGCTTAAGGCTGAGGAGCTTCTCCACCACCTCGCGCTCGGCGCTTGCTGTAAAGAACACCACAGGGATATTCATAGTCTGAGGGTGACTGCGTATCTTCGAAAGCACCTCTCCCCCATCCGAATACGGCATCTCATAGTCCAGCAGTATGATGTCGGGAAGCTTCTTCTGCATCACCATGAAAGCCTGTGTTCCCGAAACGGCGATATTTATGTCATATCTGTCAGCCAGCATATCCTTTACCGTTCTGAGAAGCACGGCATTGTCGTCAACTATCAACACGGTCTTGCGCGTATAAGCGGTATTGTTGTCCATTTCTCCTCCGTCCGAGAGCAAAGCCCTCTGAAATATTTCAGCTCATTAGTATACCAATCTAAGTATATCACAAAATCACGGATATTTCAACCTTTATATCGGCATTTTTCAGGGAAAAACGGAAGTATTTTACTTATTTTCCTCGGCGTATCTGCGGTATTTCTCCATTATGGCTTCCATAGTTTCTTTGATGACGTCGCTTGTTATGGGCTTCGGCTGTGAGAGACGGTCGGTCACGGTGTTGTAGAGGGTGGTGATGAAATACGCGTCAAAGTTCTTCACCTCGCGTCTGCCTACCGAGTCTATCGCCGCGCCAACGTCCTCGCCGCGGATACTGAGGAACGTTTCGCGGACGGTTTCGGCAGGGATGAGCTCGCCGTTTATCTTCCTCGCGCCGCCGTTTATGCAGTCTGCGATGAGATAAGCTATCCTGTGCACCTTCGTCCTCTCATATACTACCGCAAGTCTTTGTGCATTTATCTGCACACATACCTGATCGAACGTATAGCGCTTCGGCTTTTCGCTTTCGTAGGGCTTTTCCTCTGTGAACGGAGCTTCGGCAGGCGCGCCGTTCTCTCTGTATTCCACGTCGATTATCCCCTGTCCGCTTTCTGCCGAAATTCCACCCTTGCCAAATTCAAAAAATTCTTTTTCTCCGTCCGTCCTTTCTGATTGATTGATAAGAACAGTATTTATTATTTTTTCTATACTTGGTATATTAGTATTTGATTGTGTTTCGTTTTCGCTTAGCAGAACCTCGCTTAGCTCATTTTCGCTTAGCGGAATTCCGCTTTCCTCATTTCCGCTTAGCTCAAAATGGGGAAGCGGGAAATCCTCGGTTTCCTCTTTTTCGCTTAGCTCAATTTGGGGAAGCGGGAAAGCATCATCAAGAACATCTGTTGACGATGGCTGAGCCACATCTTCACAGATCTCTCTGAAAACATAACGAACAGGCAAAAAGCGATTATTGCTCTTTTCCTGAACAAGCTTCAGATAACCGCATTTCTGAAGTTCCGCAAGCACCCTGTACATTGCCTTAGTCGACACCCCGCAAAGCGCGACCATGCCCCTGACCGAGAACTCCCAGTCGTCGGGAAGCGACAGCACCACCGCCATAAATCCCTTTGCCTCAAGGCTGAGGCGCTCGTCCCTTAGCATCCTGTTTGACACGCAGGTGTAGTTGTTTTTGTGCGCGTCTCTTTTTACACTGAACATAATATCCAGCTCCTTTCTGTTTTTTTGCCATTCTAAACAGAAAGGGGCTGAAATTCACTGCAAAGTTCTTCAAAGCCGCGATATCATAAAACCAAAAAGGCGGAGAAGTCGGAGGCCAAGCGGT
>JAZQEQ010000170.1:0-6221 GCA_045539055.1 Oscillospiraceae bacterium
CATCTCTGGCAGCGTAAACACTATGCGTTCCTTTTAATCAGGGTGTCCCGGGTTCGATTCCCGGGTGGATCACCAACGATCCGTCGGTTGTAGACCGACGGATTTTTGTTTAATATAGAAAAAGCCCTGCTAAACACAGGACTTTTATTTATTCAGTTGACAGTCCGAGCACCTCGCGCTTTATCAGACCTATCATGATAGAGGTGTTAAGCTCTGCCGCATCAACAGGATATATCTCGGAAATATAGCCTTTCAGATAGCGGCGCTTGAACTCGGACAATATCTCGGTGTCGCTGTTGCCGTTTCGTATCATATCAGCAATGAACTCCGCCGCCGAAACGGACGCCTGTTTCATGTTGCTGATGAAGAACCGCGTCTGCTGTTCGTTCAGTATTCCAAGATGCGGCGACAGTAGCTTTTTTATCTCAAGCCTCTCTACGCGCTCGATAGACTTCAGCGACATCTCGTAACCGACAAGGTACGACGGGACTATTATCTCTCCGCCATCATAGACGCCGAGCGTTTCAGACGACAGGAGCAGACCCATCTCGCGGCAATAGTAGCCGACAGAGCATTTTGTGTGCCCGGGCAGATCTATCACCTCAAAGCGCATCTCCCCTGCTTCAACTATATCTCCGTCATTTACGGGAATGTCTACCCTGAGCTTGTCGCCGAGGAAGGGATACTCGCCTACACCGCACTTGTCCGCAAACTTTCTGTCAAGCTCACGCATCACCTTTCTTGCGCCCTCGCGCGGAAATATCGAAGCCGCATACGCACCCGCAACCACCTTTACATCGGGATAACGCTGTACTATATACGCACTGCCGAGCGCATGATCATAATGCGAATGAGTGAGGAATATATAGTCCAGCTTTCTGTCGCCGAGGATATCTCTGATATTATCAGCGACAGAAAAGCCCGTAAAGCCGAAGCCGGTATCATACAGTATCGCGGTATCACCATCGTCCAGCAAAAACGAGCTGTCGCCGGGCTGTACTCTTACATCGTAAAATTTCAATTCTTTCATAAGTTGTCTGTTCCTTTTCTTTTTTCCTTTGTTATTATATAACTTTTTTCACGAAAATTCAAGAGGCTTATGACCGCCTGCTATACGCTGAAGCTCGTGCAGAAGCTGTGTTACCTCATATTTTGCAGTGAATACGGACGGCGAGAAACGCACAGCTCCGCTTTCAAGCGTTCCGAGCTTTTTGTGCGCCATCGGTGCGCAGTGAAGTCCGCCCCTCATACAGAATCCACGCCTGCCAAGAAGCTCGGACAGCTCGGTGGAATGTATGTTCCGCACGTTAAACGATACCACGGGGACAAAACGATGGCTGTTTATCGTTGTTATGTCTGCATAGAGCGTTAGTCCTTTTATGGAACGCGCTCCGTCACAGAAAAGGCGGCAAAGCTCAAGCTCATGGCGAAGTATGGCTTCGGGAGTGCGGTTTTTCACAAATTCTGCGCCTGCGCCAAGTGCTATCGCTCCTGCGGTATTTATTGTTCCGCTCTCAAGGCGGTCAGGTGTGAACTCGGGCTGGAGCGGGCTTTCAGAGGCGCTGCCTGTTCCGCCCTCGATAAGCGTCCGCAGGGTATTGTCGCCATCAGATATGAGAAGTCCCGTGCCCATAGGGCCGTAGAGTCCCTTGTGACCTGCACAGCAGATAAAGCTTATTCCATTGCCTACTTTAAGGGGCAATACTCCTGCCCCCTGCGCTGCATCGACAATAAGCGGCACTCCCCTGAGGCGGCATATTTCAGCCAGTCCTTCGATCGGCAGTCGTCTGCCTGTTACATTGCTTGCCGCTGTGCATACAACAGCTGATGTATCGCGGCGGATAGCTCGCTCCGCCCGCGAAAGAGTGACCACGTCATCGTCTGCTGTTTCAAAGATACTGTAACTGCCGCCACGCTGCGCAGTGCAAGCGTGCACAGGTCTTAGTACCGCATTATGCTCCACATCACTTATCACAAAATGCGGATTTCGTCCTGAAATCCCTTTTATAGCATAGTTCAGCGCATGGGTGCAGTTGAGTGTGAATATGGTGTTTTCAGGCTCTGCTCCGAAAAGCTCCGCGCAGGCAGCCCTGCTCTTATATACAGCCTCGCCCGTTAGCGAAGCAAAGGGATATCCGCCGCGCCCCGGGTTTGCACCAAAACCGCGCATGGCCTCGTTCCAGACGCGATAGACCTGCGGCGGCTTCGGATAAGTGGTTGCGGCATTGTCAAGATATATCACAGGGTATTCCCGATGCGTTCAGCAGCAGGCAAGCCTCGCGCTTAGGGGCAAATACTCTCAGTGCGAAGCTGCAGCCCTGCCCGAGGCGATGGGTCCGCTCGACATTGCTGCGGATACCTTTCTTCGCAAGCAGCATACGCGCCTTTTGCGCCTGCGTCTGATTTTTCATATTTATAATAAAGCTGTCCATAATGTTCTCCTTAAGGTTTTTGGGGAATACTATTTCCCCTACTATTTTATGCGGGTCGGAGCATAGTGTGAAATATTGACAATCAGGGCTTATAGTGATATACTAAATACAGATATTTCAGTATCACAGAAAGGAAAACTTAATGGCAGAAGTAACTTTAAATATGGACAGTATGGAGCAGCTCCACGCTGTTTTCGGTGATTTCGACTGTAATGTAAATCTCATTCAGAAAGCCTTTGGCGTTACTATATTCAGCCGCGGCAGCGATGTCAAGATAACAGGTGACAGCGATGGCGCTGTTGCTCGTGCAGAAAAGGCAATGCAGTCGCTGTCAAAGCTTCATTTCAAGGGCGAAGCTATAAACGAGCAGGCGGTGCGTTATGTTATCTCTATGGTGAATGACGGCACCGAAAGCGAGGTAGAAACCATGTCCTCGGACTGCGTTTGCGTAAGCTATTCGGGAAAGCCTATAAAGCCCAAGACCCTCGGTCAGAAGAAATACTGCGATATGATTAGAAAGAACACCATCACCTTCGGTGTCGGCCCTGCGGGTACAGGAAAGACCTACCTTGCAGTTGCGCTGGCTGTAGCGGCGTTCAAGGCTCATGAGATACAGCGCATCATCCTTACCCGTCCTGCTGTCGAGGCAGGCGAAAAGCTGGGATTTCTCCCGGGCGACCTGCAGAATAAGGTCGACCCTTATCTCCGTCCGCTGTACGACGCGCTTTTTGAGATGTTTGGTCAGGAGGCATTCAACCGCCATCTTGAGCGCGGCTCGATAGAGGTCGCGCCCCTTGCATACATGAGAGGACGCACGCTTGACGACAGCTTTATCATCCTTGACGAGGCGCAGAACACCACCCGCGAGCAGATGAAGATGTTTCTTACACGTCTTGGCTTCAACAGCAAGATGGTCATTACGGGTGACATCACTCAGATCGACCTGCCCGAAACCAAGAAATCAGGACTTATCGAGGCTCTGCGCGTTCTGAAGAACGTTGATGACATTGCACAGAACCGCTTCTCCGACAAGGATGTTGTACGTCACCGTCTTGTTCAGGATATTGTAAAGGCTTATGAGAACTATGGCTCTCAGAGTGCCGACAGAAAGGACAGAAAATAATGAATATCGAGATATTCTACAGCAACGAGCAGGATAAGATCACTCCTCCTGCTGACATAGAACAGCTCATTGAGCGCTGCACGCGTGCCGCGCTTGCTGAGGAAGAAATAAACGAGGACGCGCAGGTTTCCGTTACACTGGTCGACAACGAGGCTATACGCGAGATAAACCGCGAGCACCGCGATATCGACCGCGCGACCGATGTACTCTCCTTCCCTCTCGGTGATGATGACAGCTTCGATACTGATCCCGAAACAGGCGCGATACTGCTCGGTGATATCGTGATAAGCCTTGAACGCGCAGAGGAACAGGCTAAGGAATTCGGACATTCTTTCTATCGCGAGGTCGCTTTTCTCATCACACACTCGCTGTTCCATCTTCTCGGCTACGATCATGTGGACAGCGAGGAGAATGAAAAGCTGATGTTCGGTAAGCAGGAAAAGGTGCTTACCGCCCTCGGAATAACACGCGAGGCCTGATATGAAGAAATTCCTCAGGGGCTTTGTCTACGCAGGACGAGGCTTTGTTACAGCACTTTATGAGCGCAATTTCCGATTTCATCTGTGTGCAGCAGCATTCGTCATCTTTGTTGCAGCTAGCTTTTATGAGCTTTCAAAAGCAGAGTGGGCTGTACTTATTCTGACGATCGGTGCGGTCATCGCTTTTGAGTCAATAAATACCGCCATCGAGCATCTCGCAAATGAGGTGACCCGTGAAAAGAACGAAAACATAAAGCGCTGCAAGGACTGCGCAGCCGCCGCAGTGCTTATCGCAGCAATTGCTGCTGTGGCGGTCGGAATAGTGCTGCTCGGTGATATTGAGCGGCTTTCGGCAATGCTTGAGTTCTATATCTCCGATATATGGCGAATGCTCTCGCTTATCGCGGCAATCGCAGCGGCGGTTTTATTTGTGTTACTGCCTGAAAGATATAAGAAATAAAAAGAGGAGGCTGAATGCCTCCTTTTTTATATGATTATTTACCGACAGCCTCAAGCCTTGCAAGTATTTTTTCGCGGTATTCGGCATGATTGGGCATTGCCTTGCCTGTCATGCCTGCTTTTTTGGGGAACATAAGCTTGAAAGAGCTCTGATTCTTCATCATGATATTCACATTCACAGCGCCGAACATTCCCTTTTTGATCTTCACGCTGTCAATATCCTCAAAGCTGAACACCTTACCGATATCTCCATCATGGATAGGCTCATCAAGCTTTTCGGGCTCTGCGAAATTGCGGTCGCCATAGAAGTACGCATACTTTACGGGCAGCGCATCAACAACAATAAAGCAGTTTTCAGTAATGCCGAAGTATATGTCGCAGGTGCAGTGCTTTTCCTTGCTGAGATAAATTGTTTCTCCGTCGGGAGAGGGTGCAATAAATCGGTCGAGAAGAACGCATTTGTCGAATGCTGCCTTTATTTTGCGCTCCTTTGAAATGGCACTGACTGATGCAATGATCGTTTCGTCCTGCGGCAGATATTCGTTGAGTCTTTCATTCATATTGTTAACATCAAAAACGCCTGTGGTAAGCTGATTGCTCATATATATTCCTCCATTTTTATAACAATTATTAAAACTCGGCAGAAGCCAAAACCTCCGCCGAGCATTTTATTTAATTAAATCAGCCGTTGTTCTGCTGAGCAGCTCTCTTAGCCTCAATGTCAGCGAGAGCATCCTTGCGGGACAGATTGATTCTGCCCTGCTGGTCGATCTCCATAACCTTAACGATGATCTCATCGCCGATGGAAACAACGTCCTCGACCTTCTCTACACGGCGGTTCTCAAGCTTGGAGATGTGAACCATGCCGTCCTTGCCGGGAGCGATCTCAACAAATGCGCCGAAGTTCATGATACGAACTACCTTGCCCTTGTAGATAGCACCGATCTCGGGGGGATTTACGATAGTGCCGATGACCTGAACGCAGGCATTAGCCTTTTCAAGATCCTGACCGCAGATGAATACATTACCCTCATCATCGATGTCGATCTTGCACTCGAAGTCAGCACTGAGCTTCTGGATAATCTTTCCGCCCTTGCCAATAACTTCAGCGATCTTGTCAACAGGAACCTTAGTTCCAACCATCTTGGGAGCGTACTTACCAACTTCCTTGCGAGGCTCAGGAATAGCCTTGAGCATGATCTCATCAAGGATGTAGTTACGAGCCTTGTGTGTGGACTCGATAGCCTGACGGATGATCTCGGGTGTAAGGCCGTCGATCTTGAGGTCCATCTGGATAGCTGTGATACCATCGTGGGTGCCTGCAACCTTGAAGTCCATGTCGCCGAAGAAGTCCTCAACGCCCTGGATATCGATCATTGTATCCCATCTGTCGCCCTCTGTGATAAGGCCGCAGGAGATACCTGCAACGGGCTTCTTGATCGGAACACCTGCGTCCATAAGAGCAAGTGTAGAGCCGCAGATAGAGCCCTGAGATGTGGAGCCATTGGAGGAGAGCACCTCAGAAACCAGTCTGATAGCATAGGGGAACTCCTCAACGGAGGGAATTACGGGAACAAGAGCACGCTCAGCCAGTGCACCGTGACCGATCTCACGTCTACCGGGGCCGCGGCTTGCCTTTGTTTCGCCTACGGAGTATGCAGGGAAGTTGTAGTGGTGCATATAACGCTTGCCGTCTTCCTCGTCAAGACCCTCAAGCTTCTGGGAGTC
>JAZQEQ010000171.1:0-12574 GCA_045539055.1 Oscillospiraceae bacterium
CCTTACAGCGAGTCGGGTAATGTCGATATAGACGATGTCAGCACCTGCAACATCGGGCTCACAAAGAAGACCGTCAGCACATCTGATCCCAATTATAACCCTGCTACGGGCAATATCGAAAAGCCTGCGTCAATACGCGCAGAGGGTATCTCCACCCATTTCCCCAAGACTATCGACTCATCCAATAATACGATCACGATGGACTATACCTCGCCCGATCCGCTGGATGCAACTAAAACGGTCACCGAAAAGCTTACCATAACTATCCCTGACGGTACTTATGATAACGCGTCCGATTTTACAAATGCGGTCAACAACGCAATTGCCTCCGACCCCGCTTTAAGCGGCAAGATAAAGGCAAGCTATTCTGCGTCGGGCAGCAACAAGGGTCTTACGTTCACCACTGAAAAAGGCGGCAATGGTTATAAGCTGACTAATCTCGGCGGTACATCTGACGTGGATAAGTACATCAGCAAGGCAAATACCTCGGGCGGTGAGGTCGATACTGATGCCAATGTGGTAAAATTCCCTGCTTATGTGCAGAATGATAAGTATAACACGCTCTTCAACGGCGACGGACTTGAGATAACGGATGCAAACGATCATGTTTCCATAACCGTAAACGGCACGACATACGAGTTTGATATTGCACATGGCGTTTATAAGGGAAGTACAGGCAGAGCCGATCTCACAGATCAGCTGAAAGACGGTCTTGCGGCTGCTGATGTTACAGTGACAGATACCGGAGATTCGCTGAAGATAACCACTAATGAGGGCGGCCTCGGGCAGAAGATCTCTGTAAACGGCGGATGTACTGCGCCCTATTTCAAAAAAGCACAGGCAGTAAGCGCACCTGCTTCAACAGCACGAAAAGAGTCACCCTGTTACATTCTCGGCAAGAACGCTATCTCAAACATCGAGATAAAGGACTATTTTAATAAAATGTCTTTTGATTTCGTGCAGGATGGAAAGACTTATAATGTGGATGTCACAGTTCCCACGGGAACTTATACAGCCGATACGCTTGCTCAGGCTATTCAGGACAGCATAAACAAGACGCTGCCCTCAAATTCTCTCGAAGTATATACAAATGCTTCGGGTAATATCGGTATACGCAGTGCAACGATCACTCCTCTGCGCACCATCCAGAATTTTGACGGCGGTCTTTTTGAAAAGGTATTTCAGGATGCAAGCTATACTAACATTTCCCGCCATACTGAAAAGGCAGGAACATCAACAGGCTCGTATCTTACCTATATCGTAGGCAGAAATAATCTTTTCCCCGAGACGCAGGATGAGCTGGCGTCAGGTCATAATGTAATAATCTATCCCGCACTTAATGACAATCTTATCTTTGACCTCAGATATGATGGACAGACATATAAGGTCGATATCACGATCCCTGCGGGACAGTATTCTCCGAAAAAGCTTGCAGAGGCGGTAAGGGATGCGGGCAGAGCCGCTCTTGACGGCATGACGGATAAAAACGGCAAGCCGTTCCCGAAGGACGCTTTCAATGCGACTATCGGACTTAACCCCATCGGACTTCCCGACCCGAATACAGCTATCAAAAGCTCGGATAAGCTCGTTTTAAGCTTCAAGGCACCCGATGACGGCTCGATAAATGATACAGAGTGCATTATAGACGGTGTAAGAGGAAGTGCCGCTTACAGGATATTCTATGAGGCAACGCAGTCGCCCACACCCTCAAAGGTGATCGGAAAGGCTGATCTGAGCGATGGAATAATGATACGAAGCGGTGAAAACGACACGTTAACTTTTGAGATCGACGGAGTTGCTACATCAGTTACTATTCCGGAGGATACCTACACCTGCGATGAGCTGTACCGGTATCTGAACGATCAATATGCTGCGGCAGACAGCATGGTCCGCTGCACAAATATGAACGGTCATCTTATGTTCTATACGATAGAAAACGGTGATTATGAGATCGGCAAGTTCACGGGAAATGCGGCAGATGCGCTGTTTTACGGAGGCGAAAGCCGCGAGACCGATTCCGAGCTTGGCATCCACACAGGACGCAGAACGGATACTTATATCTGGTACCTCAAGACGCGAGTAGATGATCATCTGCTTCGTATAAATACCACAGGCGTATCGACTGCGGAGCGCTCGGCAAAAGCACTTGGCAGGATAGATGCTGCTGTAAATTCGCTTTCCTACTGGCGTGCACTCTCAGGAGCAAACGAGAATCGTTCGCGTCACACATATTCCCGCAATCAGGAGTATATCGAAAATATCGAAGAGGCAGATTCCACGCTTCGAGATGCTGATATCCCGACCGAAGCAGCAGAGCTTGCAAAGCAGCAGATACTTATCCAGACTCAGAACGCGATGATAGAGCAGAGCAAGCAGCAGCATTCGTCTGTGCTTGATGTTCTTGCGTAACAAATTCAAAAGGTGCGATATCGATCTATCGCACCTTTTTGTTCTAGTTCTCTGTTTTCCTGCCGTCGGTAGAGATAGTAACTACCTGCCACGGTATGAATTTACCGCTTGCTTTCAGAGCATTTCTGGCAGCGTTTTCAATACCACCGCAGCAGGGGACTTCCATTCGCGCTATCGTGAGGCTCTTTATGTCATTGCCTGCGATTATCTGCGTGAGCTTTTCCGTGTAGTCGCCTTCGTCCAGCTTAGGACAGCCGATAAGTGTGATGCGGTTTCTGATGAGCTCCTCGTGGAAGCGACCGTATGCATAGGCTGTGCAATCCGCAGCTATAAGCAGGTGCGCATTTTTGAAATACGGCGCATTTGTCGGCACAAGCTTTATCTGCACAGGCCATTGAGAGAGCATACTTTGCGCAGGTGCTGCAGCTTCTGCGATGACCTCGCTGTTGCGCCGAATGCTTTTTGCGTTTGTACCGGGACAGCCGCAGGGAAGCGGTGCTTGTTTCTGCGCCTTTGCGGCAAGCACAGCAGCTTCGTTATAAGCAGGAGCTTCTCGCTCCTCAAATGATATCGCATTTGTGGGACAGGCTGGCAGACAATCCCCTAGCCCATCGCAGTAGTCCTCGCGCAGCAGCTTTGCCTTGCCGTCTGCGATGCCGATAGCACCCTCGTGGCAAGCCTCGGCGCAAAGCCCGCAGCCATTGCATTTTTCTTCGTCGATCTTAATTATCTTTCTTAGCATATCCTGCCTCCTTATTGACTTTCTGAGGATATTATATTATAATTAGCTTATGTGGTATGTTGAAAATTCAACAAAACGGAGGTTTTTATGAAAAATTATTCTGACGTATTAAAAAAATGCAGACTCTTTGATGATATCGGCGATGATAATTTGATTGCAATGCTCGGGTGCCTCAGGGCAAAAGTGAGAGCTTACGGAAAAAATCAGGCTATCATGTCTGAGGGAGAAAAGGCATCCGATATAGGGATAATGTTAAAGGGTAGGGCTCAGCTGATACGCGATGATTATTACGGAAACAGAAGCATCGTGGCAAATATCCAGCCCTCGCAGCTTTTTGCCGAAAGCTTTGTTTGCGCAGGCGCAGATACTGTACCTGTTGATATCATTGCTACTGAAGACAGCGAGGTGATGCTGATAGACGGCTATCATATCCTGCACACCTGCAGCAATTCATGCTCCTTCCACAATCAGATGATATTCAATCTCATGAGGATCGTTGCAAATAAAAATCTGATCTTCGATCAGAAGATAGAGATCACTTCAAAGCGTACTACGAGAGAAAAGCTGCTGACATATCTCATGCACCAGTCTAAAGCAAATGGCAGCAACAGCTTTGTCATTCCCTATGACCGTCAGGAGCTAGCCGACTATCTCGAGGTAGACCGAAGCGGACTCTCTGCCGAGATAAGCAAGCTGAGACGCGAGGGTGTGCTTCAGTGCAGAAAGAATGAGTTCACGTTGCTGGTATAAATTCAAAAGCCATCGTAAAAACGATGGCTTTTTATGTTATTGCCAGTACTCCACTTCATGCGGAAGCTGGATGTCTTTAGCCTTGAAAACAGGATCTTTTCCTTGCTTGCGTTGCTTTTCATAGTCTTTGAGAGTCCTGATAGCATATTTGCTGAGAATAAATATGACGGGAATGTTTATCAGCGCCATACATCCCATAAGAATATCTGCAATATCCCAAAGCAGCTTGGAGTCAAGCAGCGCGCCGCCCAGTATGATGAGTGAAGCAACGATGTGGTAAACTAACATAAAACGCTTGCCGGGTACTTTGCCCATGATATGGTTGATGCACTGATCAACATAGAACAGGTTTCCGAGCAGGGTAGTGAAAGCGAAAAGTATCATCGCCACGGTAATAAAGATGGGACCGAAATCTCCGAGAGTGGCGCTCAGTGCCGCCTGAACATACGGTGCGCCTTCAAGCTCTGCGCTTGGCTCTACGCCCGAGCACATACACATGAAAGCGGTAGCGCTGCACACGAGGAGCGTATCAATGAAAACCGAAAGTACCTGCACAAGACCCTGCTTTGCAGGATGGCTTACTTCGGCACTGGCGGAGGCGTTCGGTGCAGAGCCGATACCTGCCTCGTTGCTGAACAGACCGCGCTTGATTCCGTACATCACGCAGCTTCCTAAAAAGCCGCCGAAGATAGCGTCTGTGTCAAAAGCTTCGGTAAATATCTTTACAAATACATCGGGCAGGAGGGTGATATTCATGAAAATGACTATCAGCGATACTATTATATACGCAATACCAATAACTGGAACCAGCAGTGTTGTTGCCTTGATAACTCGAGTACCGCCGCCCATAAGGCAGTAGCAGACGATGGCGGCAATGATCGCTCCGATTATCAGGGGCGTGTAAGTTGCATCATAGAAGCTATAAGCGGAAAACGTGCTCTGCAGGTTGTAGGATGCAAGCATATTGAAGCCCACACCATAGGTAAGGATAAGTAACACAGAAAATATTACTGCGAGGACTCTGTTCTTGAGTGCTGCTTCGATGTAATAAGCAGGACCGCCATAGCTGCCGTTTGGACCGCGCTTTTTGTATATCTGAGCAAGCGTACTCTCGATAAATGCGGAGGAACTGCCGATAATTGCGATGACCCACATCCAGAATACCGAGCCGAAGCCGCCCAGGCAAAGCGCAGTTGATACACCGATGATGTTTCCTGTTCCTACTCTTGAAGCGGTCGAGACCATGAGCGCCTGAAATGAAGAAACGCCCTTTCCGTCAGCAGGCTTTTCTGTAACTGCGCGAAGCTGCTCCCTGAAAAGTCTGAACGGCGCAAATTTTGTTGCAAAAGTAAAAAAGATACCGCCCGCAATAAGCAGAATGATCAGAATGTAGCTGAGGTTGCTGTTGATAGAATCTATTATGTTTTCTAGCATTGACAAATCTCCTTTTTAGATATAGACAAATACTATTATATATTTAAATCCGTTTTTTGTCAAATCCTCGATCTCTGCAATTAAAGAAAGCCCACCTGGCAGGTGAGCTTTCTTGTAAATTATAAAAGCTTTTCGTAATCGCGATTTTGGAGTCGCTTGATGAATTCCTCAACGCAAAGCGGTCTGTCGTACAGATAGCCTTGAACCATGGAACAATCTATGCTCTTAAGAAATCTTGCCTGTTCGACAGTTTCGACACCTTCCGCGATAACCTTCATTCCAAGCTCCCTGATCATCTTTACGATGTTACGTACAACGATCTCATCGGTCTTGCTGTTCGTTCGTGAGATGTTGTCGAGGAAAGACTTGTCCAGCTTGACAACATCGAACATGAAATCTGTAAGCAGATTAAGCGAGGAATATCCTGTTCCGAAGTCATCTATTGAGGTCACAACACCGTTATCCTTCATTGTTGAAACAAGGTGCTTAAACGCGTTGTAGTCGTTGAAATCTGACATCTCCGTCATTTCCACTTCGATGTATTTGGTGTCTATCTCGTATCTGTTGATGATCTCCATTATCTTTTGTGCAAGCTTCGGATCGTGGAGATGCGTTTTTGAGAAGTTAACGGATACCGTTACGGGCTCAATGCCTTGCTTCATCCACTGGGCAATATCGCGGCAAACACATTCAAGCATATAGAAGTCAAGCGCGCATATATTTCCGTCGCGCTCGAAAACCGGGATAAAGTCGGCAGGGGAAACGAGCTTTCCCTCGCGGTTCCATCTTACAAGAGCCTCGCATCCGCAAATACGGCTTTCTGTAAGGTCGATCTTCGGCTGATAGTATACAACAAACTCGCGATTATTGATTGCATTAGGAAATAATGTGGTTAGTGTATGCTCAAATGCGATCCTTTTCATGATCTCGGGAGTAAAAACAACGACATTGACAGCGGAGTTTCTCTTTGCGTTTCCTACCGCGGTTGCAATGCAATCCATAACATGCGGCATCTTATCGCCACTCTCAACGTTGTACATGCCTATGCGCGAAGATATCGAAAATGTCATCGTTGTACCGTTAAGCTGGACTTCGATCGTCATCTGGCGTAGTTTTTTCAGTAGCTTGTCGGTGTTTTCCTTTTTTACAAGTAAAGTAAAATTGTCGCCGCCGAGTCTGGCAACGTATTCATCCTTTTCGAGAAGTGCAAGAAGTGCTTCAGCGTATGCGATGATCACTTTGTCACCCTGTTTGCCGCCTATCTGGCTGTTTATGCATCTGAAGTTCTTCAGATTCAGGTACATAGCATCATATTCATGAAGCTTGTTTCTGGCAGTGAGACCATTTCCGACTGCAAGAAAGCCTGATGTGTTCGGGAGCTTTGTCAGCGCATCTCGTGTTATCGTAGCTCTGATAATATCCGTGAGATGAGCACGACCCAGCATCACAAACATACTTCTGTGGAGAAACTCTATCTCTTTCTTTTCATCGTCATCCCATTTGCGGCCGTTGACAGGGTATGAATAGAATACGACTTTACCGTTGTCGCCTGTTGTGCATTCTGTTTTTACCTCGTCGTTTTCAAAACCGCTCGGAGAGAGGTAAAGAATTGCTGAGCTGTTTGCATCTGTGTTATAAGGCATAGGAGATGCATGGAATTCACACACGGATTTACCCAGACAAGCATCTTCGGCAATACGCCATATCTCATTGCTGATAATATTTACCAGCTGCTCTACCGGAACTCCTACTTTTTCTATATTAAGAAAGAAATCTTTGAAATTATCACTGCATATCAAGTTGCTCATAAATGCCTCCACAACTAATATTACTTATATTCTAGCACTTTTTAGTTTTAATGTCTATGTTATAAATGACGAATTAAGTGGATTTGTTTTGGCCTAATTAGTAGTTTTTATGGCAGTATTTTGCAGACGAAACTGTTTTGGTGTCAGACCTTTGTTTTTCTTGAAGCTTTTGATCATATGGCTGCAGTCCGAGTAGCCTGTTTCCTGCGCAATGTAGTTGAGATCGAATTCGGTATACAGCAGGAGCTCCTCAACGCGGTACAGCCTCATCTGTTCGATATACTCCTTGCAGCTCTTGCCGTATAAGGCGAGAAATCGCTTGGCAAAATAGGAGTAGCTCATGCCGCAGGTGCGTGCTATGTCATTTACTGTAATGCCGTCGGCGAGCGTCTGGTCGATGTATTCGGTGATGTTATAGATATCGTGATGAGCATCCTCGGCGAAAACCTCGTTGTCGACAGAAAAGCCAAGCGTCTGCCAGTGTCTCAGTATCCTTGTAAGAAGCTCATAGATCCTTGCCCTTGCTATTATATCGCTGCCGTATCTGCCTTGCTGCATCTCGTCGATACAGGTGGTGAATATGCGTTCCGTTTCTTCGGGGTCAATGTTTTCGGCGCGCACAACGATATCCATGCCACGCTTCTTTGCACTGCGGAAGATGCTTCGCAGCTTTGGGGTGTAGGAAGACGTCATAGTAAGCGTGTTGATGTCAAACTTCATTCCTGCGTATCTAAGCGGATAGCCATCGGCGGCATAGATGCCATGAACAGATTCGGGGTGAAATATTATCATGTCGCCTGCGCCGAGAAGATAGCTTTTGTCATCTGAGCGCATCTCTGCGTTGCCTTCGAGAACATATATGATCTCCATGAAATAGTGCCAGTGCATTTTGATGGGAAACGGCTGATTGGCGGGGTCGTAATAGAAACACTCGATAGGAGTGTTAAGGATATCGGCTGATTCGAAAAGATAGTGCATAATTCCTCCAAGGATAGATTTTTACTATTTTTGTATAGCATTATTATATCACGTTTTCGGTGGAAATGCTATAATTAAAAAAATATTTCTGAAAGGAAAGATGAAAGTATGAATAATTTCAGTTTTTATAGCCCCACGGAGTTCGTTTTCGGCAAAGGCATGGAAAGCAGCTGCGGTGAGCTTGTTAAAAAGCACGGCGGAACAAAGGCGCTCGTGCATTACGGTTCAGGTTCTGTCGTAAAGTCCGGACTGCTCGACAGAGTGATCGCATCGCTTGAGGCTGCGAACGTTCCTTATGTGAAGCTTGGCGGAGTCGTTCCCAATCCGCGTGATACCAAGGTGTATGAGGGAATAGAGCTTTGCAGGAGAGAAAATTGCGATTTTATACTTTCTGTTGGCGGAGGCTCCTGTATCGACAGCAGCAAGGCGATAGCGGCAGGTGTATGCTATGATGGCGACTTCTGGGATTTTTACTGCGGCAAAGCAAGGATAGAAAAGGCGCTCCCTGTTGGTACAGTGCTCACCATTGCGGCAGCAGGCAGTGAAGGCTCGCCCGATACTGTTATTACTAAGGAGGAGGGCATGGAGAAGCGCGGCGCAGGCTCCGATCTGCTCCGTCCGAAGTTCTCGGTGCTTGACCCTGAGCTCACCTTTACGCTTCCTGCTTATCAGACAGCGTGCGGTGCTACTGACATCATGGCCCATGTGTTCGAGCGTTATTTTACAACAACGAAAGAGGTAGAGATAACTGACCGCCTTTGCGAGGCTGTCCTGCTCACCATGATAAAGGAAACTCCCAGAGTCATCGCTGATCCCGAGCATTATGAGGCGCGTGCAAATATAATGTGGGCGGGAATGGTAGCTCATAACAACATCTGCGGTGTCGGCAGAGCTCAGGACTGGAACAGCCACGGACTCGAGCATGAGCTGTCAGGACTCTATGACTGTGCACATGGAGCAGGCCTTGCTGTCATCATGCCTGCATGGATGGAGTATGTGGTTGATACGGATGTAATGCGTTTTGCACAGATGGCGACCCGCGTATGGGGCGTGCAGATGGATTTCGAGGATCCCAGGAGCACAGCTCTTAAGGGTATAAGAGCATTCCGCAGCTTCCTGCATGATATCGGAATGCCGATAAACTTCGCTGAGCTCGGCGCAAAGGCAGAGGATATCCCCACCCTTGTTGAAAAGCTTGGTGTAGGTGACGGTGTACGTTATGGCTTCCGTCAGCTTAATAAGCAGGATTGCGAGAACATTTACAGACTTGCGGCAAACGCGACACTCTGACAGTAAAGGAGAAACGACATGAAAGCGTTATTTATAGGCGGAACAGGCACTATCAGCATGGCTATAACAAAGCAGCTTGCAGCCGATCCCGATTGGGAGCTTTATCTGATAAACCGCGGCAGCAGAAGCGCTGAGCTTCCTGAAAACGTCAATGTAATAAACGGCGATATCAATAACGAAGCCGAGATCATTGAAAAGCTTGGTGATCTGAAATTCGATACTGTCTGTGATTTTATCGGATTTGTACCGTCACAGCTTGTGCGTGATTATCGTATCTTCAAGGACAGGACACGTCAGTTTATGTTTATCAGCTCCGCATCTGCATATCAGAAACCACTGAGCGATTACAGAATAACCGAGGCTACTCCTCTTGCCAATCCTTACTGGGAATACTCCCGCAACAAGATCGCCTGCGAGGAGTATCTGATGAAGATGTACCGCGAAAACGGCTTCCCGATAACGATAATCCGTCCCAGCCATACCTATGACGAGCGCAGCGTGCCGCTTGGTGTTCATGGCGATAAGGGTAGCTGGCAGGTAGTAAAGCGTATGCTTGACGGAAAGCCTGTTATCATTCACGGCGACGGAACCTCACTCTGGACAATGACCCACAACAGCGACTTTGCAAAGGCTTTTATCGGACTTATGGGCAATATCCACGCCATCGGCGAGAGCTTCCAGATAACAAGCGACGAAAGTGTAACGTGGAATCAGATCTACAAGGCGATCGCAGATACCCTCGGGGTCGAGTTCAAGCCATACTATGTACCATCTGATTTCCTGCACTCGGTAAGCAATTATGATTTTGAGGGCTCTCTCATCGGCGACAAGGCAAATTCTGTCGTGTTCGACAACGCAAAGCTGAAAAGAGCAGTACCGTCCTTTGTTGCGACAGTGCGTTATGATCAGGGTATCAGAATGACGATCGAAAACGTGCTCGCGCACAAGGAGCTCCAGCAGGAGGATAAGGAATTCGACGAGTGGTGTGATAAGGTCATCGCCGCCCTTGAAAACGCAAAAAAAGCTATAAACGGATAATGAAAGGAATTGAATAAAATGGTTAATGTAAAGGGAAGATGGGCGCTCATCACAGGCGCAAGCAGAGGAATAGGCTATCTCACAGCGATCTTTATGGCTCAGCAGGGCTGTAATCTTATACTGCACAGCAGAAAGCCCGAGAATACAGAAAAGGTGCTTGCTGAAGTCAAGGCACTCGGAGTTGAGGCTTATGCTGTATCGGCGGAGCTATCCGACCTTGACGCAGTGGCTGCAATGCTCAAGGAGATAGACGAAAAGGGAACAGTAGTTGATATCGTGCTCAACAACGCAGGTCTTCAGATCGCATATCGTAACGAGTATTTCAACACTCCCGTTTCCGATTACACAGAGAGCTTTAAGATAAACACTATCGCGCCTGCTATGATCTGCTATCATTTCATGCCCAAGATGATCGAGCGCGGCTTTGGCCGTATCCTCAATACTACCAGTGGTATCAGACTTGAGCCTCAGCAGGCAGGTTATTCTGCAAGCAAGGCGGCACTTGATAAGATCACTATCGACCTCGGCTCTACTGTTGAGGGTACAGATGTCATGATAAATCTCACTGATCCCGGATGGTGCAGAACAGACCTCGGTGGTCCTCATGCTCCCAATGCCCCTGAGAGTGCTATTCCCGGAATCGTAGTCGGCGCATTCGTAGACGACAAGAAGTCGGGCAGATACCTCAACGCACCTTTCTTTACAGGCATGACTCTTGAAGACGCTGTAAAGAAGGCAGAAGCTGAGTTCGACAGCCCTTACGGTAAGTAAGATGCAGTTTGTAAAGGGCATAACATTTGCACCGTTCGTAAGGAGCGGAGCACTGGCATCCAAAGAGGCTCACCGCAGCCTTGAAAATCTCATAGAGCGAACAGGGGCAGACTTTATCATCCTTGTGCCCAACGGACTTCAGGAGACCGCCCAGTCCGAGCATGTCGAATACCGTTATGAGGGGGCAATGGAGGATGCGGAGCTTGAGGAGTTCATCGCGTTTGCTAAGTCAAAGGGACTGCGTGTAGCGTTGAAGCCCACCGTAAATTGCCGAAATGGCACATGGCGCGCGCACATCAACTTTTTTGACAAGGATGTTCCGTGTGAGCCTAAATGGTGCAACTGGTTTGCTTCCTACACGGAGTTTCAGCTTCATTACGCGGAGATAGCCCGGCGCAGCGGCTGCGAGATGTTTATCGCAGGCTGCGAAATGGTGCAGTCAGAGCGCCGCGAGGCTGAATGGCGAAAGCTCATTTCCGACATCCGCACTGTCTACAGTGGGCTTGTTTCGTACAATACGGACAAGTATCAGGAGGACAATGTAACATGGTGGGATGCGGTAGACGTTATCTCGTCCAGCGGTTATTACCCGATAAACGACTGGGAAGCTCAGCTCGACCGCATAGAAGCAGTTGTAAAGCGTTTCAATAAGCCGTTTTTCTTTGCTGAATGTGGCTGTATGTCCACAAAAGGCTCAAACCTTGTGCCGAATGACTGGTCGGTAAGGGGCGAGGTTGATCTGGCTGGACAGGCAGATTGGTATGCCGAGATGTTCAGAGCCTGTTCTGAAAGAGATTGGGTAAACGGCTTTGCTGTCTGGGACTGGTCGTGGCGTCAGTACCCCGAGCATAAATCGGAGAGCCATGGCGGTTACGATATATTCAACAAGCCTGCCGAACAGGTAGTTAAAAGCTTTTACATAAGCAAATAAATAAAGTATATAAAGAACAAAGAACAAGGAGATTTTATGGCACAGACCTATGATCTGACCGAGGGGAAGGTCAGAAAGCTTATAATGTCATTCTTTTTCCCGATGCTTTTTGCAAATCTTCTGCAGCAGGTGTATACCATTGCGGATTCGGCGATAGTTGGAAAAGGACTTGGTGACAACGCTTTCGGTGCGGTGGGAAATATGGGTTCGCTCACATTTCTTATAATCGGCTTTTCCGTCGGACTTACAAACGGATTTTCCGTATCGATAGCACAGAGTTACGGGGCTAAGGATTACGACCGCCTGAGAAAAACGATCGGTTCGTCAATAGTACTGTCGGTGCTGATCACAGTGATACTTACTGTACTCAGTGTTGTTTTTCTGGAGAATGTACTGATACTGCTGAATACAGACAAGGCGATC
>JAZQEQ010000172.1:0-4291 GCA_045539055.1 Oscillospiraceae bacterium
AATAATACTCATCCTTAGTGCTGACAGAGCCGTCTTCGTTCGTTGTCGTTACGATGCGCGACTCGCGGTCAAAGGTGAAGCTGCCGTAGGAGTTTGTGATCTCGGCTTTAAGCACCTCGGTGCCCTCTTTGTCAGTGAATACAAAAGATGTATCCTCGTCCTGCGCCTCGACAGTAGAGCCTGTCGTGCTGTTTCCTGCGCCGTCCTTATCCTAGCCATCAGACGGAGGTGTAAGCATAAGGAGCAGCAGCACCGCACCAAGCACCACCAGCACTGCCGCCGCAATGATGATCGTGCGTGTGGATTTTGAAAGTTTTGCCATTTATCTGTGCCTCCTGCGCACCCAGATAACGATACCGAGCGCGATCACTGCAACGGGAATTACTATGCAAAGGAACACTGCAAGAGTATCTGCCTGCTGCATCGTCATATCAAAGCCCGTTGTTGCAAAGGACTTGGATGTAATGGTAACGCCCTCGTCCCTGCCGCAGATGTTGTTGAACATATTGATAAAGAATTTGCCGTTATTGGAGTTGCTGTAGCTCATGAACATGGAGCTTGCAAGCTTTTCGGAGCCGAATACAGCAAGGCGGCTCACATCATGATTTGTGCTGTGGATGCGATAAGCCACCACCGCACTGTTGTAAACGCCCATCTCTGCCTCGTTTACCTCATAGTTCTCGTCAGCATCAAAGGGTACTATAAATGCGCCGTCATGCGACTGCATTATGATCTCCTGCTCGATGCTGCCTCTTGCGCCGTCCTCCCAGAGCTGTACGACAGGGCGCATATTGGAACCATAGGTGAAAAGTCCGTTATTGTAAGCAGAGCCTGCGTAATTTGTATCGCAGATCTGCTGCAGATAACCGTACAGGTATGCGTAGCTCTGCTGGTCAAGATAAGTGAACACATAGTTTGCATCACTCTGACCTACAAGCGATCTCTCGACCTTCATGCCCCAGTCTGCAAGGAACGCATCGATATGGGGAGTTTCGGGCTGATATGCGGACGCGAAATAAAGTATATTCTTACCGAATGCGCCGCCGTTATCGAGGAACTTGTCAAGCTTTGTGAGGTTATCGTTGTCGATGTCTATCATGGGAGCGAAAACTACCACGAAATCTATCTCAGGGTCGATCTCCTCGACCTGCATGAGCTTCAGGCTCTCAACGCTGTAGCCGTTCTTTTCAAGCAGCTCCTTGAGCGCGCTGCTGTCGCCCTCCTCGTAGCCCTCTGTAAATGCTACACGAACGGGGTCGTCGTTTGTTACGAACATCAGCGCGGATACTACCTCCTGCTCGATGTTGGAGTAGATATGATCGTACGGGTCAAACCTGCCGCCCGAATACATTGCTGCATAGTACGCGGAATAGTAGGACTCGGTATCTATCATGATATAGCCGTTTCCGCTGTTGTCGCTGTCGATAATGATCTTGTGCTGATCTGTAGACGGACACTCGACTACGATATAATTATCTGCAATGTTCTCGCCTGTGAACTGCGACGCATAAGCGGGGTTCTGGTCAAGCGGCTTGTATTCGATAGTTATCAGCGGATTTGCGATCTGCATCTTTTTCAGCAGCTCGTTTACCTGCTTGTAAGGCTCACCGACTGCCTCAAAATTGCTTTCAGTATTGAGAACGGTGATCGTGACCTCCTTGTCAACATCAGCGATATACGCCTCTGTATCTTCCTCGAGGGTGTACATTCCCGCATCGGAAAGGTCGACATCTGTATCAAAGCGCTCAGAGATAAGTCCCACGATAACGTTGAACACTACCACCACCGCTACAAACACGATAGTCAGTATAACAGACATCGTTCCGTGCTTGAAATTGCGCTTGTTGAACTTTTTCTTTGCCTTTTCGGGCTTTGCGGCTTCCACGGCAGCAGAGGCTGCTTCGGATACCTCGATCTCTGCGATCTCGTTTTCGATATTCTTATTATCCTTTTTCATCTTCAAAGCCCCCTTTCTCAGCTCCAGCGACGGCGCTCAAGAACGCGCATCGTAAAGAAGTTGAACAGTACGATAAGGCTAAGGAAGAACACGATATTCGTAAGGCTGAAGATGCCGTAGGTGAACTCCTGATACTTATAGAACAAAGAGAGCGACATGATGAGCTCCTGCAGCCAGTCTACCTTGACATAGGTAGCAAGCACATCGAACAGGCACAGCACGATATTCGCACCGATAGAGCCGATAGCTGCTATCATCTGGTTTTCGGTGAGGCTGGAAATGAAGATTCCCACGGAGATGAATACTGCGCCGACAAGCGTGATGCCTACGAGATTTCCGAATACGGAAGCCCAGCCGAAGCTTGCCTCAACACCTGACTGCGCCGCCGTGTCAGCAACTGCGCCCGAAATGAACAGAGCGTAAATAAGCAGCACTGCAACGCCGAGCATAAAGATATAGAACGCCGCAAGGAACTTACCTGTTACAAGTCCGAAAAGGCTTATGGGCGAGGTAAGGGTAAGCTGGTCGGTCTTCTGGCGCTTGTCATCTGCCATCGTTCTCATGGTGAGAACGGGAATGAGGATTATCATTATAAAGAACATCCAGAGGAATGTGCCTGACATATCGGCAGAGCCCTGTCTTAGCGACAGCATCCAGAGGAAAAGTCCCGAGAAGCAGTAGAATACCGCAAGAAATACATAGCCTAAGGGAGAGGTGAAATATGACGTGAACTCACGCTTTAATATTGCTGTCATTTCTTCGCACCTCCGTCTTCGATATTGCCGTAGAAGTCGCCTGTTGTGAGCTTCAGGAATATCTCCTCAAGCGTGAGCTCGGACGAGCGCATCAGCAGTATCGGATAGCTGCGCTCAGCCATACGCTTGAACACCTCACGGCGGACGTCTGCGCCCTCTTTTGCATTGAGAGAATACTCTGTGACAGTCTTGTCAACAGCGCGGTTTACATGTACCTCCACCATCTGCGGGATGCCCTGCAGCAGAGTCTTGACCTCTTTCTGCGGACCTTCTATCTGTACAGTCAGCTTGTGGTCGGCGGAAAGGTTGTGAGAAAGATTCTCAGTGGTGTCGTTTGCAACAAGTCTGCCCTTATCGATAACTACGATACGGTCGCAGACAGCCTGTACCTCGGACAGGATATGCGAGGACAGGATAACTGTATGGTTCTTGCCGAGCTTCTTGATAAGCGTTCTTATCTCGATTATCTGCTTGGGGTCAAGACCAACTGTCGGCTCGTCAAGAATGAGCACCTTGGGATTGCCTACAAGTGCCTGTGCAAGACCGACACGCTGCTTGTAGCCCTTGGAGAGGTTTCTGATAACGCGCTTTGAAACGTCTGTTATCTTGACAAGGTCGCATATCTCTTTAAGGTGCGACTTTCTGGGCAGCTTGCATTTTTTAAGGTCGTATACGAAATTGAGGTACTCCATTACCGTCATATCGAGGTACAGCGGCGGCTGCTCGGGCAGGTAGCCGATGTCCTTCTTCGCGGTAACAGGGTCCTCAAGGATATCAACGCCGTTTATCAGCGCCTGTCCTCCCGAGGAGGAAAGATATCCCGTAAGGATATTCATTGTTGTGGATTTTCCCGCACCGTTAGGGCCGAGAAAACCTAAAATTTCGCTTTCGGCTGCGGTGAAGCTTATGTCATTGACAGCGTGCTTGTTTCCGTAGCTTTTGCTCAGATTTTTAACTTCGATCATGAAAGCCTCCGAAATCGTCATTGGGTCACTTCGGGCATAAAATACCGAATATAATTGTAATACTCAACAGTGATAATTCTGTGAACTATTTATGAAACTTATGCCTTTGCAGCTTCGAGAAGCTCTATGCCCTTTCTGATACGCGCAACAGCCTCATCCTTGCCGAGGATGACAGCAAGCTCGACACCGCCGCCGGGAGTAAGCTGCTTGCCGCTGAGTGCCGCACGCAGCGGGAAAAGGAAGAAGCCGTTCTTTACGCCCTCTGCTTCGATAAGCTTGAAAAGCGCGTCATGAACACTGTCCAGTGTGAAATCGGACAGACCCTCGAGCACAGGGAGTATCTTCTGCAGTGCGGGGAGTGCTGTTTCGGGATTTGTCTTCATCTTCTTGCTGGTGTACAGCTCGAGATCGTACTCGGGAAGCTCATCAATAAAGTCAACCTGTGCGGGGATATCGGTAAACACCTCTGTACGGGGCTGGAGAACTGTGCAAAGAAGCTCCAGATCGATACCCTCGCGCTTTGCTGTCTGACGGATGTAAGGAACTGCGTACTCCATGTACTTCTCAAGAGGCAGTGCACGAACGTGCTGTGCATTGATAGCCTTGAGCTTAAG
>JAZQEQ010000173.1:0-1723 GCA_045539055.1 Oscillospiraceae bacterium
TAAGGACCTTGCCGAGCGCACGGCTCTGAAAAACGCCCGTCAGGCGCTCTGGCGGAGCTTACAGAAGTGAGGTGATAACTATGCAGATGACAAACGATGAGATCGTAATGCGGTACAAGCAGGCTAAGAGCAAGGGAGACCAGGTGCAGATACTTGCGGAGCTGAACGACTGCCCTGTGGAACGGATAATCGGCATACTGACTTCCGCAGGAATTGATAATCGGAACTTCAACAGGCTTAGAGCTAAGCTTGAAAAGCATGAGCCGCAGAAGGAGCAGGCAGAAGCCGAGGAACAGCCTGAGGCTGATGAGATACCAAAAAGTGACCCGTTATTGCCAATGAAAGAACATACAGCTGAAGTTCCTAAGGCGGTAATTGCTGCTGTAGAAGATAAGATTACAGAACTTCAATATATGATTGAGCAGAATAAGGAACAAGCAAAAAGCCTTTTACAGCACAACGAGAAGTTTAACGCTCGTATCGATATTTTGAACACTTGGCTAAAAGAGGTAAAAAAACTATGATAACACTTTACCAGAAAGCCGCAGCTATAGCCATAAAGCTTGAACAGTTGGACAGGGAGCTTGTGCTCCGTCCTGAGTGGGTACTGCGCAAGGCTACAGCTGAGGAAATTGATTTCTACTATGAAAAACTTTGCGTGAAGGAGAAGAGATAATGGGTACAGGAGTCTATCGAAGCCGAGTTTATACGGATAGACCTGAATACGCTGACTATGACGCACCTGAGAAGTTCGAGGCAATAAAGAGTATCATAGCAAAGCGGTTATCACAGCATCCGAATGCGATTTGTTCATATTCGGGCGGTGCTGACAGTGATATCATGATAGACCTGATAGAGCAGACAAGAGCACTCTTTGAACTGCCGCCTGTCAAGTATGTATTCTTCAACACAGGTCTTGAAATGCAGGCGACAAAGGATCATGTCAAGGCAACAGCTGAGAAGTACGGCGTTGAAATTGAAACAATTCACCCGAAAATCAGTATTGTACAAGCTTCAAGGAAATATGGTATTCCCTTTGTATCGAAGATCATGTCATACGGGCTGGAAGAATGGCAGAAGAAAAAGCTTCCGCTCTCAATCGCTGATGAATATGAGCTGGCAGAGGACAAGATCGCCAAGCGTGCAGAGCTGAAAGCTCGTTATTCAAAGTGTGAGAGTCTGATAAATTTTCTATGCTGCTGTAATGCAAAAGGAGAACCGCGCCCGAATATACAGCTTGTTATCAATTCAAGCAAGTACATGAGGGACTTTATCGGAGAGTTTCCGCCTGACTTCAAGATCAGCGCTCAGTGCTGCGACTTCTGCAAAAAGCAGCCTGCACATAATGTCCAGAAGGACTACGACATGATCATTACAGGCGAGAGAAGAGATGAAGGCGGTATGAGGTCGGTGCCAAAGAAAAAAGAGGCAACACAAAACGGCAATACTATGTGCTTTTCTCAGAATTCAGACGGCCAATATCGTTTGAAGCCGCTGTATTATGTATCTTACAGTGATAAAGCTTGGTATAAAGAGCATTATAACATCCGCTACTCAGATGCCTATGAGGTCTATGGACTGACAAGGACAGGCTGTTGTGGCTGCCCGATATCGTATAAGGCTGTGGAAGACCTCGAAAAGATAAGACCATATGAGCCTAATGTCGTAAAGGCAGCATGGGCTATATTCGGTAAAAGCTATGAATACCGCATAAAGTACAATG
>JAZQEQ010000174.1:0-8354 GCA_045539055.1 Oscillospiraceae bacterium
CCCAGTTCTTTGCTGAAGTTCCTATGAACATGATGAAGAACAAGAAGGCAGCTTATATCATCACAGGTCAGTGGGCTAAGAAAGCTTGGCAGGAAGCTAAGATGTACGGCGAAGCTATCGACGTTGCTTCTTCCGCTGATAAGACCTTCTCTTATATCCCCGATTGTTCCGACCTCGACATTCCCGAGGATGCAGACTATGTTTATATCTGCGAAAACAACACAATCTATGGTACAAAGTTCTGGGAACTCCCCAACACAAAGGGTAAGGATCTCGTATCCGACGTATCCTCCTGCTTCCTGTCTGAGCCCGTTGATGTAAGCAAGTATGCTGTTATCTACGGCGGTGTTCAGAAGAATGTCGGCCCTGCAGGCGTTGTTATCGCTATCATCCGTGAGGACCTCATCACTGACGACGTTCTCCCCGGCACTCCCACAATGCTCAAGTGGAAGACACAGGCAGACAACGACTCCCTGTACAACACACCTCCCTGCTATGGTATCTACATCTGTGGCAAGGTATTCAAGTGGATCAAGAAGATGGGCGGTCTTGAGGCTATGAAGGCTCACAACGAGAAGAAGGCTAAGATCCTGTATGATTTCCTCGACTCCAGCAAGCTTTTCAAGGGCACTGTTGAACCCAAGGACCGTTCTCTGATGAACGTTCCCTTCGTTACAGGCAACGAGGAGCTCGACGCTAAGTTCGTTAAGGAAGCAAAGGCTGCTGGTCTTGAGAACCTCAAGGGTCACCGTTCCGTTGGCGGTATGAGAGCTTCCATCTACAACGCTATGCCTATCGAGGGCGTTGAGGCTCTGGTAGCATTTATGAAGAAGTTCGAGGAAGAGAACGCATAAGACGGGCGATAAACCCACATCTACTGCGTCAACCAACCGCTTGACGTACACAAAGTACGCCTACGGGTCGGTTTCCTTGTATCTGCGGGCTTCTCGCCCGTCTTAAACAGCATTTTTCATTGATAACAAAGTCAGTCCTGCGAAAGCAGGGCTGATTTCGGATTTAATTACATTACATAAGGAGAGATAACGATGTATAATATTCTTACACTCAACAAGATCGCTGCCTGCGGTACAGACCTCTTTGACAAGAGCAAGTACACATTCAGCGAGGATATGGCTGATCCCGATGCAGTGCTGGTACGTTCCGCTTCCATGCACGAGATGGAGCTCCCCGAGAACCTGCTTGCTATCGCAAGAGCAGGTGCAGGTACAAACAACATCCCGATCGACAAGTGCAGCGAAAAGGGTATCGTAGTATTCAATACTCCCGGCGCAAACGCAAACGCTGTTAAGGAGCTGGTTCTCTGCGGTCTGTTCATGGCTTCCAGAAAGGTTGCAGCTTCCATGGATTGGCTCAAGACACTCAAGGGCGAGGGCGACAACGTTGGCAAGCTCGTAGAAAAGGGCAAGAGCCAGTTCGCAGGTCCCGAGATCAAGGGCAAGAAGCTCGGTGTTATCGGCCTCGGTGCTATCGGTGCGCTGGTTGCTAACGCAGCTGTTGACCTCGGTATGGAGGTATATGGCGCTGACCCCTTCCTCTCCATCGACGGTGCTATCCACCTCTCCAAGAGAGTTCACTATGTAAAGAGCAACAAGGAGATCTTTGAGCAGTGCGATTACATCACTCTGCACGCTCCCGCTACTGCTGAAACAAAGGGCATGATCAACGCTGAGACCATCGCTACAATGAAGAAGAATGTTCGTATCCTGAACTTCGCAAGAGCGGACCTCGTTGACAGCAAGGCTATCATCGACGCTCTCGCAAACGGCGGTATGGCTGCTTATGTTACAGACTTCGTTACAGATGACCTCATCGGTATCGACGGCGTAACAGCAATGCCTCACCTCGGCGCTTCTTCTCCCGAGTCCGAAGACAACTGCGCTATCATGGCAGTAAACGAGATCAAGGCTTACCTCGAGAACGGCGACATCATCAACTCCGTAAACTTCCCCAACGTTTCCATCCCCATGACAGGCGACGCAAAGATCTGCATCCTGCACAAGAACGTTGAGGGTATCATCAACAGCTACACAGCTGCAGTTTCCGCAGCAGGCCTCAACATCGAGAACATGGTCTGCAAGTCCAGAAAGGACCTCGCTTACACAGTGCTCGACGTAACAGGCGGCACAGACGGCATCGAGACCTCTCTGAAGGGCATCGCAGACGTTATCGCTGTAAGAGTTATCAAGTAATCAAAGCAATATTAAAGCGGTGGTTTTTGCCACCGCTTTTTGTTTTATATAAATTTAAGGGCGGAAGTGAATTCCGCCCTCGTTTGTTACGTTTTATGCCGCATTCTTTTTGCTTGCAGCATTTTTCACAAGCACGTTTATCACGACAGCGACCGCGATCATCAGCGCGCCTGCAGAGGCTGTAATAATGCCGATAGTGAACAGCTGGGATAGCAGCGTTTCCTTTACAAGCGGTATTGCAACCGCTGTCACAGCCGCATAATTAAATCCGACCATGCCGACAATAGTATCAACGAGCAGGTATGCCGCGATGAGTATTCCGCCCGAAAGCAGCGAGCCTATGCCAAAGGTCAGCAGCGGCGAGAACCAGCTCCTGCATATCACTCCGATAAGCACTGCCAGCAATACCGCAAGCCCCAGAACGGTAAACACGCCTGCATAGGACAGTAGTATGGAGGTCAGCGCACCGTAGCCGTGCAGAGCCTCCTGCGGCTCAAGGCTCTCGATAAGCTCCTCGTTATCAGCAAGCACCCTGTCGAGCGCCGCCCGATCCACAGAGAGATCAAGACCACTCGCTTCTGCCGCTTCAGCAATTATCTCATTCACAAGCGACCTTATCATTTCTTCATCAAGCACCGCTCTGCTCTCGTTTGTGAGTAGATAGCGCTCATAGCTCTCCACGAAATCAGAAATATGCACCATGACGCCGACCTGAGCATCCACCTCGCGCAGCTCTCTCTGGCTTATCAGCTCGCCAGACATCAGCTCGATAAGCTCTCCGAGCGTCGTGCGGCTGTCGATATCGGCAAGGTCTATATTGTAATCGTGCAGCATATCGCCCACATCGCTGCCAAGCTTGCCGCTCCTGATGATATCTCCGACAACTATATCAAACGGCTCGATCCCCTCTAATCCGTAGGATATCGAGCGCAGTTCAAGCGTATTCCCCACGCCGAGCGACACCGTAAACGCGCACAGCAGCCCGAAGATAATGATTCCGAACAGGATGGGTATTATTATCCTTACAGCCAGCGGTCTGCGCTTTCTGACAGCGGCGGACTGCGGCTCGTTTAAGTTGTAAGCAGTAGGCAGTGTTTCGTTTATGTAAGGGTCGTTAACAACAGGCACAGACTGGACTTCCTCGGCAGGTGCTTCGGGAACGACAGGCTCTGCCACTGGAACAGGTACGACTTCCTCAACAGGCGCTTCGGGTGCGACAGGCTCTGCTACGGGCAAAGGTGCGACTTCCTCGACAGGCGCTTCGGGTGCGACAGGCTCTGCTATGGGCAAAGGTACGACTTCCTCGGCAGGCGCTTCGGGAGCGACAGGCTCTGCTATGGGCAAAGGCGCGACTTCCTCAACAGGCGCTTCGGGAGCGACAGGCTCTGCTACGGGCAAAGGTACGACTTCCTCAACTGGTGCTTCAGGAGCGACAGACTCTGCTATGGGCAAAGGTGCGACTTCCTCAACTGGCGCTTCGGGTGCGACAGGCTCTGCTACGGGAGCTGGCTCATTCACCTCTATAGCCTCAGATATGGGCTCTGCGACAGGAACGACCTCCTCGACCGCGACGGGAGGCGCCTCAGGCTCGGGAACAAAGACAGGCTGAGTGACCTTTGTGCCGCAACGTGTGCAGAACTTCACGCCATCGCCAAGCGGCAGACCGCAGTTTAAACAGAACATAACGACCATCCTTTCAATCGCGTACAATACTTTTACTAAATTATAGCATATCCGCGGAGCGAATGCTCTGCGATACGGCACAAGCCGTATGTCTGCGACAGCAGACATGGAATATGTTTCAATAAATTTGCCGCAAAAGCGCAAGCTTTTGATATAAGGCAAATTTATTATAGCATATAAATCATCCAAAATCAAGAGAACGTCATAAAATAAACGACCTCGGAGACAGTTGACATTTCCCAGCAAATAGTGTATATTATATACTGAATTGATATGCAATGTATCATGGAGGATATTTTATGAATATAATCATAGTCGGCTGCGGCAAGGTCGGAGAGGCGCTTGCGGAGCAGCTGAATGAAGAAGGCAGCAATATCACGGTCGTTGACCTGAACGCACAGAGAGTAAATGATGTTTCGTCCAAGTACGATGTCATGGGAGTTATCGGAAACGGTGCGACCCACGCTACACTGCAGGAGGCGGGCATCGACCACAGCGACCTGCTGATAGCCGTGACAGGCTCGGATGAGCTTAATCTGCTGTGCTGCCTTATCGCTAAGAAAGCAGGTAACTGCCAGACTATCGCGCGCGTGCGCAGCCCCGAATACAGCAGCGAAGCTCCCTATCTTAAGGACGAGCTTGGTCTTGCTATGGTAATAAACCCCGAATACACCGCTGCCGCAGAGATTGCTCGCGTGCTGCGCTTCCCGTCGGCGATGAAGATAGACACCTTTGCAAAGGGCAGAGTCGAGATGATGAAGTTCAGGCTCCCCGAAAACAGCCCTCTTGTCGGCTGTGCGGTAAAGGATATCGCAGGCAGATTCAAGTGCGACGTGCTGATATGCACTGTTGAGCGTGAGGACGGCGCATTCATCGCAAACGGTAATCTCGTGTTCGAGGAAAAGGATGTTATCTCGCTCATCGCAACGCCCAAAAACGCGAGCGCCTTCTTCAAGAGCATCGACTATAAGATGAACTCCGTAAAGGATATCATGATAATAGGCGGCGGCGAGGTAGCTTATTACCTGTGCAAGATACTTAAGCGCTCCAGTAATATGTCCATAAAGATAATCGAAAAGGACCACAAGCGCTGTGAGGAGCTGAGCTCCGAGCTTGAATATGTCCGCATAATCCATGGTGACGCCGCAGAACAGGCGCTGCTTATGGAGGAGGGTCTGGAGAACGTCGGCGGCTTTGTTGCGCTGACTAACCTCGATGAGGAGAACATCTTCCTGTCGCTGTTTGCAAAGAGAGTCAGCAAGGGCAAGCTGGTGACCAAGATAAACCGTATCGATTTCGACGATGTTATAAAGCATCTCGACCTCGACTCCATCATCTACCCCAAGAATATCACCTCCGAGGCTATCGCACGTTATGTACGCGCTATGAAGAACACCATCGGAAGTAATGTTGAAACCATGTACAGCATTGTCAAGGGCAAGATCGAAGCATCTGAATTCAGTATCAAGGAAGGCTCGCCTGTGGTGGGAGTGCCGCTTGCAAAGCTTCAGCTTCAGGATGGCGTGCTTATCGCCGCGATACTGCGCGGAAAGACTGTCATAACACCTCACGGCGACGACGAGATACAGGCAGGCGACTCCGTTGTAATAGTATCCAACCAGACAGAAATGCAGGATATATCCGATATCCTTAAATAAACCGAGGTATTTATGAATTATAAAATGATAACATATATCCTCGGCTGGCTACTTACGTTCGAGGCTATATTCATGCTGGTGCCGACTGTCACTGCGCTTTGCTACGGCGAGTCGCAGATATGGTACTTCATCGGCACAGCGGCATTCTGCGCAATAGCAGGCAGACTGCTGACCTTCAAAAAACGCAAAAACACAGCGCTCTATTCGCGCGACGGCTTTATGGTCGTTGCCATGAGCTGGATAGTGCTGTCGCTGTTCGGCGCGATGCCGTTCTGGCTCTCAGGCTCTATCCCGAGCTTTATCGACTCGCTGTTTGAGACCGTATCAGGCTTTACTACGACAGGCGCATCTATCCTGTCAGATGTCGAAGCACTTCCGAAATGTATGCTCATGTGGCGAAGCTTCACCCACTGGGTAGGCGGCATGGGCGTGCTGGTGTTCATCATGGCATTCCTTCCTCTGTCAGGCGGTCAGAATATGCACCTGATGAAAGCCGAGTCCCCGGGACCTTCCGTAAGTAAGCTGGTGCCGCGCGTAAAGACCACCGCACTGCTTCTGTATTCTATCTACTTCGTGCTGACGCTCGTAGAGTTTATTCTCCTGCTGTGCGGCGGAATGACCCTGTTTGAGGCGCTGAACACAGCCTTTGCGACTGCAGGTACAGGCGGCTTCGGCATCTACAACACAAGCTTCAGCGAGTTCTCGCCTTACAATCAGATAGTCGTTACAGTATTCATGATACTGTTCTCGATAAACTTCAACTCCTATTACTTCATCCTTATAGGCAAGCTGAAGGAAGCATTCAACCTTGAGATAAAAGCGTTCCTGCTGATAGTGACAGGCTCGATAGCGGTCATCACCATCAATATCTCAAATATGTTCGATTCCGTAGGCGAGGCTCTGCGCCACGCCGCATTCACAGTAGGCTCTGTGGTATCTACAACAGGCTTCTCGACGGCGGACTTCGACCTGTGGCCCGAGCTGTCGAAGGTGATACTCGTCATGCTGATGTTCATCGGTGCGTGTGCAGGCAGTACGGGCGGTGGTATCAAGGTATCGCGAATACTGATACTCTTCAAGGGCATAGGCAAGGAGATATCCATGCTGATACATCCGCGCGAGGTGAAAAAGATAAAGCTGGACTCGCATCCTGTGGAGCACGAGACCGTGCGCTCCGTAAATGCGTATATGGTCAGCTATATCCTTATCTACGCGATATCAGTGCTGCTGATCTCATTTGACAACTGCGACTTCACCACAAACTTCACCGCGGTCGTCGCAACGCTCAATAACATCGGACCAGGTCTTGAAATGGTAGGCCCGACACAGAATTTCGGGTTCTTCTCCGATTGCTCAAAGCTTGTGCTTATCTTTGATATGCTTGCAGGCAGACTTGAGCTGTTCCCGATGCTGCTGTTGTGTACGCCGTCCGCATGGAGAAAATAAGATCACGCCGCTCTGTTTCGCTCAGAGCGGCGTTTTTTTGCAGAAAGATGCTGCTATACAGAATTTACCTTACCAGAAATTCCAAAAAACATTTGACAAACAAGGAAAAATGTGCGACAATATAAATACAGTAATTCTACTGCGAGGAAACCATTTAACAGACGGAGCGTGAATTATGAATATCATGAAAAAGATCACCGCCCTGCTGCTGACCGCCTTGATAGCATTATCCTGCGGCATCCCTGCCGCTGCAGTCAGCGCTGCTCCCTCCGCAGCAGGCACAGAAACGACGATAATAGATGTGACAAACAAGCCCGAAACTACGATCATAGAGGAGCCTGAGGCTGAGCTTCCCTCAAACGGTGTGGACCTCTCGGATAAGGAGTATTCTCCCACCGATCTCACGGGCTACATAAAATGGAATGGCACCACCCCCATGGTGTCGGGCAGAAACTACTATATCACCGATACGGTGAAGATACTGAAGACGGTCACTATCCCCGAAAACTCCACTCTGGTGCTGACCTCCGGTTCTAACGTGCTTGTCTACAAGGATCGCTTTCTTAACATCAAGGGCAAGCTGCTGATCGAAAAGAACGCTACCGTGACATGCTCGGGTAAGCTGTATGTGAACGCCGATGCTGCACTGGAATGTTACGGCACGATCCAGACAACGCTCAGCTCCATCACCTACATAAAGAGCGAATTTATCGTACGTCACGGCGGTACAGCCACCTACTCCGGTGCGGTAAACATCTACAAAGAGGGTATGTACCTGAACTACGGCAATACCAACCTCACCAAAAGCTCAAGAATGATGGTAACAGGCGACTTCCAGACCCCCACAGGCGGAAAGCTCACCAACAAAGGCTACTTCGGAGTCACAATAAGCGGACGCGCTTCTTTCTCGGGAATGTATTATCTTTACACCGAGTCGATGAACAGCGGCGTTTTCATCTTCGAAAAGGGCGTGCGGTACTTCAAGTCTAAGGCGGCGACTTTCGCCGTGTCAAAGTCCGGCAGACTTATCGACTACCGCTACTACAAGCCCTCATCTATCAGCACCGACTCCGGTACAAAGGGCATAGACGTTTCTTATGCTCAGGGCGCGATCGACTGGGCAAGAGTGAGGATGTCGGGTGTAAACTTCGCGATGATACGCGCTTCGAGAGGCTATATCAGCGAGGCAAAGCCGATGGCAAAGGACGTTATGTTCGACTACAACATAACCGAGGCGACAAAGGTCGGAATTGATGTGGGTGTCTACCACTACCTCTACGCAGAGAGCGTTGCAGAGGCAAAGAAAGAAGCTAAGTTCTTCCTTGAGACCATCAAGCCCAAGTCGGAGGCCAAGCGG
>JAZQEQ010000175.1:0-6898 GCA_045539055.1 Oscillospiraceae bacterium
TGCAGGTACATAGAAGCAGCCCTCGGTAACAGGATCAACGCAAAGTCTGTCTTCCATAATGAACAGATCTGTGCCGATCTTCTCAAAGCTCTTACCGCCGTCGGAGCTTCTGTAAAGCTTGTCGCTGCCGTAAGCATAAACGTAATCGGGGTTTACAGAGTCGCCGATGATGTAGATGTTCTGTCCTCTGAGACCCTCGCACTGTGTCCATGTCTCGCCGAGATCCTCTGTATAGAACGCATAGTAAGCATTCTCGGGGCTCCAGATAAGACGCGAGCCGTCAGCGTTGAATGCAACCTTACCGTTATAGTAGGTCTTGCCCTTTTCGGGAGGTCTTTTTACAGAATTCCAGGTCTTGCCGCCGTCAGTTGTGTAGTTGAGAGCCATTCCGCTCTCGCTGCCACCGACCTTAGCCCAGTAATCTCTGTTCTGGGCAGCGATAGTAATACTTGTTGTGGAGCCTATCTGACCACCGTGTCTTTCAGCGGGCTTAAATATGTCGCTGTGAACAAATCCGTCATAGTCGAGTGCCGCAGAAACGAGGGGGTAGTCCTCAAGTGTCACCATATCCATCGGTACGGTCTCTTCGATGCCAAACGAGTTGAAGTAAAGCTCAGGAGTTTCGTCCCAGATATTATCACAGGCAAAAATACCATTTCCGCTCGTTACCATGATCTCGTCAGTGTCAAAGGGATTTAGTGCAAGGGAAGAGCACCAGTGGAATGCGTAGCCGTCTATCCAGCTCATGCCGTTATTTGACATTGTGGCATTCTGAAGTATATTTCTCCAGTTCTCTCCGCCGTCCTCAGATACATATATGACATCGCCAAAAGAGCCGTTGGGCTGCTGGAGCCATGTGCAGGCGGTCGTAAGCACCATGCGGTCTTCGTTTTCGGGATCGATAGCAATATCAGAGAAGGGAGTGCTTGCAGGTGCGATATTATCGGCTGTTCCTGCGTCTATATCATACTTATAAACAGAGCCGTTGCTCATTCCCCATGGACCCTCTGTGTCACCGTAGGTTACATAAAGGTCGCCCTCGGAATTAAGCTTTATTCTCTGCGGCATTGCGTTGTTTGCGTTCGCGAGAAGATTCCAGGTGCTGCCCGCATCCTCTGAAACATAAATGTTATTGCTGCTTTCAGAAACAGCCGCATAAATGCGCTGAGTTATACTGTCCTTTTCGCTGGAAGGATCGAGAACGATTATGTTGATGCCGTTCTTGTTTGAAGTAGTAGTGACAGGGAAGCTTGTAACGGGGTCCCATGTGTATCCGCCGTCAGTACTTTTTATCATACCGCCGCTGTTGCCGCCTGCATAAATTATGTCAGGGTTATTGGGATCAACGGCAAGACGCTCGCCATTGCCTCTGCCCATGCCGTTTCCGTGTACCTTGATGAGGTGGCTGACATCAATAACATTGAAGTTCTTTCCGTAATCCTCTGATACAAGGATACAGGTCTTGCCGCCGCTGAAATACTCTGTTCCTGCAAGCAGATATACCTTTGCTGCGTTATTGGGATCAACAGCGATCGCGCTTATTCCCATCAGACCGACATCTTCTTCAGATACCCAGTAATTGAGCGAGCACCATCTCTTTGCTTCGTCATCCCAGCGGTAAGCACCACCAACGTCGGTTCGCGCATAGAAAACGCCTTCCTCGCAGGTGCTGAAAACACCGGTTACAAATCCGCCGCCGCCAACAGATACCTGACCATAAGTCCAGCCGTTGTCAACAATAGCTGGTTCTGCATCAGTATTATCACCGCTGGTTGACGTAGTATTTTCGGTGGATGAGGTGCTGTTGCCGCCGCATCCGCCTAACAACGATAGGCACATAGCTGCAGCAGTCAGACCTGCTGCAATCTTGATCTTTTTATAAAACATAAGCATTTACTCCTTTGTAAACGTTTTTATAACAAGATATAGTATATCATATTTTTCCAATAAAGTCTACAATTATATACAAAAAATTTTTTTGTCCGCTTAATTTCTTAAAATTGCGATAGTTTAAGTTTTAAATTAAAGTTTTCAGGTTGACAATGAGGTTGAATTCATATATAATATAAATAGGTGTATTTTAAAGGACTGATCTTGATGAAAATAGGTATAGCGCAGCTTGATATCCTGTGGGAGAAGAAGTTACATAACATAAAAAAATGTGAGGATTTCTTCAGAGAAGCCTCAGTTTCGGCTTGCGATCTTTTGGTTTTCCCTGAGCTTACACTTATTGGATTCAGCATGGATACATCTTTGGCTGAGCGTTTTGAAGAAAGTGAAAGTATCAGCTGCTTCAGTAAGCTTTGTCGAAGGTATAGTGTAGATTGTGTTTTCGGACTCAGCGAAACAGATGGTGGCAGATTTTACAATTCTCTGATACATATCGATAAACATGGAGAGGTGACTTCAAAATACAGAAAGATGCATCCTTTTTCGTATGGGAAAGAGATATATGATGCAGGTGATAGTTGCAGCAGTTTCAACTTATCGGGTAATCAGATCGGTTTAAGTATATGCTATGATCTGCGTTTTCCTGAACTGTATCAGCAGCTTTCAAAGCATTGCAGGTGCATCATAGTCAGTGCAAACTGGCCTGAAAAAAGAGCTGAACACTGGATAACGCTCTTAAAAGCCAGAGCGATCGAAAATCAATGCTTTGTGCTTGGCTGTAACTGTGTTGGTGATCAGCAAGGCATGGCTTATTCGGGTGATTCGATTGTAGTTTCTCCTGATGGTGAGGTCGTTGCTCGTGCCGAAAAGTATAAAGAGCAGCTCTTATGCTGTGATATTGATCTCTCTGATGCTGATAGTATTCGCAGAGGTTTTCCATTAAAAACTGACAGAAGAATTAACATATATCGAAATTTTTATGAATGAGGTGGGGATTTCATGGAAATTGAAAAGAAGATAGCGTGGCTTATGCCCGAACGAGTAATGAAGCTTACCGATAAATTCAAGAGCTTGTTCGGCATTAACCGCCTGTTTGTTATAGGCCTTGGCAAGAACGGCGTGGACTGTGCACTTCGCTGCAAGCATATTACCGAAAAACGCTTTGGCACAGATGATAAGAAGGTGCGTTTTCTGGGTATAGCTGAAGATAAATACCTGGAATCAGCTTCTTGCGAGGGTACAGCTTTATCTGCTACTGAATGTATTCCTGTCGTACCTGAGGAAGCAATATACAAATATCTCAACAATCCTGCAAGATTACCGCAGTATGCTACAGAGTGGTTTGATTCCGGACTTAAGAATTACTCTCCCGCAACCCCTGTATATGGCCTTACAAAACGCCAGTGTGGCAGAGTTGCGCTTTTCCACAACATTAAGAGCATCATTCATTCTATCGGTGAGGCGATGAGTGCCTTTGCTGGTTCAGATAAATCTCTTGAGATCATTCTGACAGGAAATATGGGAGATGTTTTCTTTGGCGGTATGTTTATCGACATGGCTTATATACTGAAAAAGCTGTTTGCTGATGTACCTTATCCCGTCAAGGTCAATTGTTATATGTTTGCTCCCGATACCGCTGTGATGTTTGAAGATGATCAGCGCGAGCAGGGTAATTATTTTGCAAACACCATTCTCACTAAGAATGAGTTAGATAAATTTCAGTGCATGAAAAAGCCTTTTGTGCAGAAGTATACCTCTTCATTTGAGGTCACTTCTGACAAACCTCCTTTCAATGCCTGCTTTATTGCAGCTGCAGAAAAAAATTACGAATACACACTGGACTCGGCTGCTGAGAAGATACTTAATCGTATGGAGATCCTCTTTACAAAGGACGATGATGCTGAGCGTATCATGGCTTATAATATGCTTAGATCCAACGATTCGCATGACTTCCGTTATCTTTCCTATGGTGTTCAGGTTTGTGAGATACCGCTTGGAAAGATAATGTCGTACCTTTGCATAAAGGTCTTTACGCTTATCAATCATGAGCTGAATAAAAACAACGTTGGCGAAATGCTACTTGGACATTACAGTTCTATTGCAACTCCCGATGAAAGATTTTTAGCACAGAAAGGCGGAGATCTGCCTGCTCTTGACTTTGATGAACGCATAAATCCTGCTTTTTCCACTCGCGCACTTAAGATCAGCAGCGACAGTGCAGATGAGTATGTCGACACATGGCTGAAGCGTATTATGGCTTCCACCGAGAAGGGTGCTGCTATCTGTCTTGAAGAGATATCTTCAAGTATCATAAAGGTCTGCGAGGAAGCAAAGAGTGATTTCAGCAAGGGTCCGTTCTATGCTGAGGAGCTCATAAGAAAGTGTCTCCATCAGCTTCGCGTCAGCTCCGCCAAGATCACAGCGGATATGGATGATCTGAGCGATCAGGTTGAGCGTTCAAAGAACCTTGCGCGAACTGCTTATATGAAAGTAAAGACTTCTCCGCTTTTTGTCGGAAAGGCTGTGGAGCAGTATCTGTATGAGCTGAGAGAATACGCTAACAGCAATTGTAAACTGAAAACAGGAAGCACCTTGGTGCAGTTTTATGGCGATCTTTCCGATAAACTGACTGAGTATCTTGAAAATGATCTTCATAAGACAGCTGAAGCATTCGAGAATATTGCGGTAAATCGTAAGACTATTTTCGAGGAGATCACCCGCGATGATTCTGACATCAGCTGTGCATTCGATGCAATTTCTCTTACAGATAAGCAGGTAACAGATAAGCTTGATAAGCTCGTTGAGGAGGTACCTGCGGATCTTCTTTCAAAGGCTTTTGTTCAGTCTGGCATCCTGGAGTTACCACCGGAGGACGAAACCGCTCTTGCAAAGGCAGTGGTGAACATCGTTCTTAAGTGCTTCTCATCTTTCCTTTCTAAATCGTTCAGCGAGTTCTGTGAGTTTTTTGGTAAGAAAGACATTATCAGATATTCTGTTGACAAGTGCATTGAAAGGGTAAATGTTTGCGCTCCCGTTGGTGATGATTTTGATCTTAACAGGGTCATTTGCCCCAAGTCCACTAAACAGGATGATATTGCTGAACTCAGAGCAAAATACAATGGTATGCATTATATCTGGAACGGTTCTGTTATGAATATGTCTACGTCTGTTTCAAGAATAATGGCTGACGTACAGCTTGATAAGTTCCCCGATTATGTTCAGTGGGAAAATATGCACTATGCTTATGTGAATGATTCACTTAAAAAGCACGGTATACATATATTCAGATAATATGCGACAGCTTCCGCTGATGGCGGAGGCTTTCGCTGTTGTAGAGGTTTTAAATGAGAAAAAATAATTCTTCCGAGGGAATTCTTGTATTTGACAGATACTACACCAAAAAACCAAATGCTGCTCTACTGGTATTACAGAGAATCCTTTTCTGTGGATTTCTGTCTGCTTCCGCGATGCTTTTTGTTTTTTCGCAATTTGGTTTTCCTGTATCATTGGTCTATATCGGACTTTTATCGGGATTTAGTGCCGCAGTTTTCTTGCTGATATCAACTTTTATCGGCAGACGCTTTACTGCGCTTGGTATTGGCGTTATTACAAGCTTTATCATATATTTTAATTTTGAAGAGTTCTGGAAGCGGTTTTCGTTCTTTGTTGATGAAGCGATGCTTCTGGTTGACGGTCGGTTTCTTTTCCCGAAAGGCTATCTGCTGCACGATATAAACAGTTTAAATATCGATAATGCGCATTATGGCGAGGGTATGCTTCTCGGATGTGGTATACTCTGCTGCCTATACGGGCTTCTCTGCGCCTTTTCAATGAAACGCAGGATACATACTCTACCCGCGCTGCTTGGCTTTATTGCGTTATGTGTACCCAGACTGCTTGCAGAATGTTTTGAGTTCAACTTCTGGTTCGTACCCGCTGCTCTGTTTTTTGCGGCAGCTGCAGCGATTGAGCTCAATTACAGAAACGGTCTTGCTGTTACCCGCAACGGATCTTCTGCTTATCGTATGCAGGTCAGGGGAGAGGAACGTAATTTTAATAAGGCAACAAAGAAAGCTCCATTCCTGAAACGCATCGGTATGCGAGCTAGTTTTTATTCAAAGTACGCGACATCAGGTGTGTGCTGTGTTGCTGTTTTTGCTCTGGCTTTTGCGATCGGTGCGGGTATATTCCAAGAGGGCAGCAGCATTGATTATACTGAACTCTATAACACGATTTTTGTACAGGATAGTGCTGATGGCATCGGCGATGGTGATGCGTCCGACGATGTTGTGTCAGACTATTTCTCCAGTCCCGGCAACGACACGAGTGACCTTAATATAACATCACCCGGCAAAGGCGACAAAAGTATAATAAAAGTAGCTTTTACAGGAGATAACAACATTTATCTGCGTGGCGATATAGGTGTTGATTTTACGGGTACAGGCTGGACAACTCCCGTTGAATCGACCTCACAGTGGAACGGAAGTGAAGTATGGGAATGTTATCGTCCTGCTGAGATACTTGTTTTAAGGGCAGTACTTGACGCGCTTGATATAACTGATGTTACGGGAACATCAGAGAATGAGATCACGATCGATTACCTGCTTCAGACAGATGTAGTTTTCCTTCCGTCCTACACAGCAGATTTTTCTTATTACAACAATCCCGCATTTGAAGTGTATGGTGATTTCTGCGTGCGTGTAAGTGAATCGGCTGGTAGTTTCATAAATTCGGTACATTGTACTGCTATTTCGCACGATTTTTCAGGAAATGATGAGCTTTCCGATGCGCAGCCTGTCGACGTGATCGAAGCTATCCTGAAGTACTATTCGGAAAACAATATTACTATGGACGACCTGTATACATCGGTCGTACCTGAAATGGAGCATTATCACGGCGCTGACAGAATGTTCAGCTCATACAGCGATTATGTGTATGATACCTATCTCGATGTGCCTGAGTATCTCACAACGTATCTTAATGATTATATTAGCGAGCACAATATCGA
>JAZQEQ010000176.1:0-4154 GCA_045539055.1 Oscillospiraceae bacterium
ACAAGGAAACAAGCTGCAGCCGCTGCCGCGATGAGCATAGGTCTGAGTCGCTTCTTAGGCTGTGCTTTCTGCTTTGCCGGCTCTGTCTGTTTTGCTCTGCTAAGGATATCCTCAGCAGTAAGTGTTATGTTTTTGTCACAAAACATATCCATCTGTCTATTGTATGTATTATTCATACCGACGCCTCCAATCCAAGTGAATTTCTCAGCATATCCCTGCCACGCATAAGCTGTACTTTTACAGTAGAAACGGGCAGCTGAAGTATCTGAGCGATCTCGCCGACCTGATAGCCTTCATAATAATGCAGATGTATCGGTATCCTGTATTTCTCGGGCAACGCCAGCACCATCTGAAGCAGATCGCTGTCATCGCTCTTATCGAAATACGGGATATCCTCGGTCAGCAGCTCGGTCTGTCGCCGCTTGTTATCTCTTAGAAAGTTTTTGGAGAGATTTACAGCAACGCGTATGAGCCACGCCTTCATGTGTTCGTCGCTGTGGAATTCGGTATCCGTCTGATACAGGCGCACAAACACTTCCTGCATTACATCTGATGCGTCATCAGTGTTTTTAAGATAATTGAAAATAACCGAAAACACGGTGTTTCGGAACATACCGTATTTTTCACTGAAATTTAATTCTGTCATCTTCTTTGAATCTCCCATCCAATGCATTTTCTGAGCCGTTCATACATAATACACACGAATATATCCAAAGGTTTCATTCTTGAAAAAATTTTATTCTGCACGATAATTTTTGCAAACATTCCAGCAATACAACAAAATGATCGCCACAGGATATGCGGCGATCTGGTTATTAAAAAAATGTGAGATTATTCCCACTCAATAGTACCAATGGGCTTGGGAGTGAGATCGTACAGCACACGGTTGATGCCCTCAACCTCTGCTGTGATGCGATCGGTGATCTTGTGCAGCAGTGCATAGGGGATCTCCTCAATGGTAGCGCTCATAGCGTCAGTAGTGTTTACAGCACGGATGATAGCAGGCCAGCCCTCGTAGCGCTTGTCGTTCTTGACACCAACGCTCTTCATATCGGGCACTGCAATGAAATACTGCCATACGGTCTTGTTAAGACCTGCGTTCTCGAACTCCTCGCGGAGGATAGCATCAGCCTCACGCAGTGCATTGAGTCTGTCGCGTGTGATAGCGCCAAGGCAACGTACGCCAAGTCCGGGGCCCGGGAAAGGCTGACGGTCTACCATGCTTGCAGGCAGACCGAGTGCCTTACCTACAACTCTTACCTCGTCCTTGAACAGCAGCTTTACAGGCTCTACAAGCTCAAACTGCATATCCTCAGGCAGACCACCAACATTGTGGTGAGCCTTAACGCCGTCGCTCTCGAGAATGTCAGGATAGATAGTGCCCTGTGCGAGGAACTCGATACCCTCAAGCTTGCGTGCCTCCTCATCAAATACCTTGATGAACTCGCCACCGATGATCTTTCTCTTCTTCTCGGGCTCAGCAACACCTTTGAGCAGATCAAGGAAACGATCAGTCGCGTCTATATAAATCAGGTTAGCATCGAGCTGGTTCTGGAATACCTCTATAACCTGCTCGCTTTCGCCCTTTCTCATAAGTCCGTGATTAACGTGCACACATACAAGCTGCTTTCCTATAGCCTTTATGAGCAGCGCAGCTACAACCGAGCTGTCAACACCACCGGACAGTGCCAGCAGTACCTTTCTGTCACCTACCTGCTCACGAACAGCAGCTACCTGCTCGTTGATGAAAGCCTCTGCAAGCGCAGGAGTGGTGATACGTTCCATTGTTTCCGGTCTTTTGTTTGCGTCCATAATATCCTCCTAATTATATCACGGCATCATTGAGATACCGATATGTACAAATGTTTTTTACTTTTGGCAGGTTATTTTTTGCAAGTTTGACGAAAATTTGCTTCATTTCGGCATACTTCGGTCAAAAACTCTTATAAAACCATTTTAAACCAATTAACTACAGCAATAAGTATATCATATTTTTCGGCAAATATCAAGTATTATTCTTATGGAACGAGAAAAAAATTGTAACAAAAATGAAAGTTGAAAAATCCTGAAAATCAAAATTCCCCACAAGTTTTCCTGTGGGGAATGGTTTATCATCTTCTGCCACGCTTGCTCTCAGCCTTGCACAGGTACATGTGCTTATCCGCAGAATTTACCGCCTTATCGATATCATCGGGGGTGACCAGCTTTCTGAGAGAGAAGCCTACGCTTGCCGATATCTCATAAGGTTTGTTGGAGGAATTATTGAATTCTTCAACAATAGAGCGGTATGTACTTACCTTTGCAATAAGCGTCTTTTCAGTGATATGCGGGTTCACTCCGATGAGATAAAACTCGTCGCCGCCGGCGCGCACAGCTACCTCATGCTCATGGTCAGCTATCTTTGCGACCGCGGATGCAATGGACTTGATAGCGTAATCACCCTCGGTGTGACCGTAATTGTCGTTTATGTTCTTCAAACCGTCAAGGTCGAAGACAATCGCATAGCAGTAGGAGTTCTCCTCAGCAGAAGCTACAAGCTCCTTTATGCCGTTTTCCATGCCGCGGCGGTTCTTCAGACCTGTAAGCTTATCTATCTCGGAGAAATCCACCAGCCTGTTGTTTACTCTGGTCATCTCAAGAGCGTTATTTACATTACGCATCCAGTTACGCATGACATTCGTCGGCTTTATTCCCTTCTCGGAGTCGACCTGCAGCACGGCATAACCAAGCGTATTCTTCTGGAAATGCACAGGGAAGAAATAAAACACCTGCGGCTTTTCATGCTCTTCAAATAGTGCCGGAAGCATAAGCTTTGTATTGAACGCTGCTCTATCGTCATCACAGTGACACGAGATCAGCCCCAGATCAGGTCTGTCTTCCAGCACCTTGAATGCATTTGTACGCATAGTCTCAGGGTATCCGTCAATGAGCGGAGCATCGGTATCCAGCCAATTGCGGCGCAGACACAGATAAAAATAATCATACGGACGTATAAGATAGGTCTGACCGTTTATCTTGCCGAGGCACTCCTCAGGACTCTTGGTTTCCGTAAGCGCCTCCAGCATATAGCTCTCCATCAGGTGATAAAGGTCCTCGTTGTCCTTTATATTGTCATTGTCGTAATCACGGTTAGGTCTGTAAAGCGAGCTGCTGAGCGAATTTATAAGTCTTTTGTAATCCACCTCACAGCCGCAGCTGTGTCCGACAACAAAATTGTCTGAAATACCTGTCCCCTCTGCCGAAGAATATATCTCCTTGTCAGGCTCCAGTATCTTTCTGATACGGTCGATAGCCTCGAACGCCATACCCTTGTTATCAGGAGCAAAGGTGGTAACGCTAAGCTCATTCACCAGTGCCTCCTGCGTTGCATCAAAGCCTGTGACGATCACCTGCCCAGGTACAGAAACGCCAAGCTCCGTCAGCTTATTTACAAGACCAAGTGCCATGTGATCGCTTCCGCAGATGACCGCATCCGGCATCTCAAGCTCTCCCGATACGATCCTTTCAGCAAGAGCAGCACCCGATGAGTACCAGAAATCTCCGTAAAAGATCTTGTTCTCATCGATCTTGATATTACGGCTCTCACACTCTTCGCGGTAGCCCTTAAGACGCTTATCCTCTACGCCTTCTCTTTTCGCTCCTGCAAGAAAATATACATTTTTACATTTATGTACGTCGAGAATATGCTGTGTTATATGCCTGAAGGCTGCTGTGTCGTCCGTATAAACAGTTTCATAATCACCCATCGGGAGATCAAGACAGATCACAGGCTTGTTACAGCGACGCTTCAGGAGATCATGCACATTATCAAAAACAGTGGTGTCGCTCATAGTGACCATCGGCAGCGATACTACGACCAGTGCATCGATAAGATCAAAATTTATCAGCTCCAGAATATTGAACTCGGCATGCATATAGTCCTTGTAAAAATGCGACGAATTTACAAGAGGCGAAAACACCGCGAGATCATAGCCATACTGATCGCAGCGTTTCAAAAGGCCGTCCAGTATGCGGCTCTGATATATATTTTCGGGACAATTCAAAATACAACCGATAAGCTTGCGCTTTTTCATAGCCATGATCTCCTTTGAGCAATCATCTGTTAATCAGATAGTGCATAATGCTATAATTTAACATAATACATTATAACATAT
>JAZQEQ010000177.1:0-3823 GCA_045539055.1 Oscillospiraceae bacterium
ATCGTTCACGCTGCCACAAGAGGCGAGAACATCACAGTTATCTTCATCAACAACACCACCTACGGTATGACAGGCGGCCAGATGGCTCCCACAACTCTGCCAGGTCAGGTTACACAGACAACTCCCTACGGAAGAAACACAAACACAGAGGGCTTCCCCATCAGAGTGTGCGAGATGCTCTCCACTCTGAGCGGTGTTGCGCTTGCTGAGCGTGTTACAGTTGCTGATCCTGCTAATATCCGCAAGGCTAAGGCAGCTATCCGCAAGGGCTTTGAGTTCCAGAAGAACAAGCAGGGCTTCTCCATTATCGAGGTGCTCTCCACCTGTCCCACAAACTGGGGCAAGTCGCCTGCAGACGCTATCGAGTGGCTGAAGGAAAACATGATCCCCTACTATCCTCTCGGAGTTTATAAGGAGGGCGCAATAAGATGATGACAGAAACTATCCTTGCAGGCTTCGGCGGACAGGGTATCCTGTTTGCAGGTAAGATGCTTGCTTACTTCGGTCTTATGGACAACAAGGAAGTATCCTGGCTTCCTTCCTACGGTCCCGAGATGCGCGGCGGTACAGCTAACTGCACCGTTTGCATCAGCCACGACGCTGTAGGCTCTCCTCTCGTAACAGAGCCTGACGTGCTCATCGTTATGAACGGTCCCTCTTACGACAAGTTTATCAACGACGTAAAGCCCGGCGGTATCGCTATCATAGACAGCACTCTCATTTCCCAGAAGTGCGAGCGTACAGACATCAAGTGCTTCTACGTTCCCTCCACACAGATGGCTGAGGACGAGGGCCTGAAGGGCATGGCTAACATCATCCTTATCGGTAAGCTGATCAAGGAAACAGGTCTTGCTTCCGATGAGGTAATCAAGAAGGCTCTTGAGAAGATCATTCCTCCCGCTAAGGCTCACCTTATCGAGAAGAACATCCAGGCTATTGAGCTTGGCAAGAACGCATAATAAGCGTTCGCAGCATAAACACCGCGACCGCGCGTGTTACAAAGGATACGACGCGCTGAGCTAAGGCTCGGCGCGTTTTTGCATAAGGAGCGGTAGGATGTCAATACTTTCAAAAGTCATTCAGCTTGTGATAATTATCCCTGCTGCAATATGCTTTGTGTGGGCGGTAGCCTGCCCGTCGATATCGGAGGGCACGTTCATCGGCGGACTGCTTTTCGGTGCGCTGATACTCGGTGCGATCTTTTACAAGCAGCTGTTTAAGCTTATCAAAAAGCTGTGGAAGAACGTTGGCGGTAAGATCGCGCTGATACTGCTTTCGGCTGTGATAGCTCTGGGGCTTTTCGCCGCGACATTTTTCACGGTGCAGATGGCAGGGCATATATACAAGCCGCTTGATAAGGTAGACGCAGTGATAGTGCTGGGCTGCCGCGTAAAGGGAGAGACCCCTAGCTCCATGCTCTGGATAAGGACTAAGACAGCCTGTGACATACTTGTTGAGCATCCCGAGGCGGTCGTTGTGGTGTCGGGCGGACAGGGCCCCGGCGAAAGCATCACAGAGGCTGAGGCGATGCGCAGGATGCTTGCGGAATGGGGCATCGAGGAGCATCGCATCATCATGGAGGACAAGTCCACCTCCACCGCGGAGAACTTCGATAACTCCGCAGCTATACTAAAGGAGCTTGGCATAAACGAAAATGTTGCGATAGTCACCAGTGAGTTCCATCAGTACCGCGCCTCGCTTTATGCACAGCGCAGCGGTCTTGAGAACACAGGACACTACTCGGGCGGCACTGCAAGGACGCACCTGCTGAACTACTGGATAAGAGAGTGGGCGGCGCTTGCGGCAAGCTTTGTTTTCGGATATTAAAACAGATAAAAGAAGGTTGACAAAATGATAATAGACGCACACGCACATATTTTCCCCGAAAAGATCGCTGAAAAAGCGGCGGTAGGTATAGGAGCTTTCTATGACATCTCCATGGATAATGACGGAACGCTTTCTACACTGCTTCGACTGTGCGATGAAGCAGGTGTTGACCGCTGTATAGTGCAGTCTGTGGCGACTGTGCCGCATCAGGTGGAGAGCATAAACAACTTCATCGCGGAGTGCGTGAAGCAGTACCCTGACAGGCTTATCGGTTTCGGCGCACTGCATCCCGACTACGAGGATATCGCAGGAGAGACCGAGCGCATCGTTTCGCTCGGGCTTAAGGGAATAAAGCTGCACCCTGATTTTCAGGAGTTTCAGATAGATGACGAAAATGCATTTCCCATCTACGAGGCAGCTGTAAAGCACTCGCTCCCTGTGCTTTTCCATGCAGGCGATCATCGCTATGATTTTTCGGGCCCGAAAAGACTTCGCCGCGCGGCGGATATGTTCCCTGAGATGAAGATCATCGGCGCGCATTTCGCAGGCTGGTCGCAGTGGGACGAGGCTCAGGAGCTGTTCAACGACGGCAGGATATATGTCGATCTGTCAAGCTCGCTGTACGACATGACTCCCGAAAGAGCCGCAGAGCTGATACACAGCTTCGGCGCGGACAAGGTGATGTTTGGCACGGATTATCCGATGTGGACGGCAAAGGACGAGCTGGAGCGCTTTTATGCTATAGATCTCACAGACGAGGAGCGCGAGCTTATACTGTACAAAAACGCCCTGAGGCTTCTGGGCGAGGAATAACGGAGGTAAAAACATGAAAAAGATCGTTTCCCTTATCTCGGCATCGGCACTTGCGCTGACGCTTGCAGTCACAGCATCGGCGGCTGACTGCGAGAGCGCGGAGCAGGCGGTGGATAACATCAACGTAGGCTGGAATTTAGGTAACACATTTGACTGCGTAGGTGATTGGATAAACGGCGGCCCGTCCTCTTATGAGACCGCATGGGGCAACCCTGTGGTGAATGAGCAGCTCATTGCAGGTGTAAAGGCGGCAGGCTTTAATGCTATCCGAATGCCTGTTACATGGGACGCTCATATCGATGACAACGGCAATATCGACAAGGAATGGCTCGACCGTGTACAGGAGGTAGTTGATTATATCATCGACGCTGATCTGTACTGCGTGCTGAACGTGCACCATGACGGAGGCTCGGATGGCTGGCTGGTGGCTTCCGACGAATGCCTCGCGAGCAAGGGTAAGCGCTTTGAGGGCCTGTGGACGAACATTGCAGAGCGCTTCAAGGATTACGATGAGAAGCTGATATTCGAGTCGTTCAACGAGGTGCTGGACGCAAACGACAGCTGGACTACCAGCAAGACCTCCGAGGGCTACAACGTGGTAAACGAGTACAATCAGATGTTCGTGGATGCTGTAAGAGCAACAGGCGGCAACAATGCGACCAGAAATCTTATGGTGCAGAGCTACTCCGCAGGCTGCGCTGATGCTACGCTGAGAAATCTTGAGCTACCCGAGGATAAGGCGGACGGACACCTTATAGTACAGGTGCACAACTATGATCCTCAGGGCTTTACATGGACGAATGCTACATGGACGACCATGACTGACCAGTGGGGAAGCGATAATCAGATCGATACCATTGAATATCTGTTCGAGGTACTGGGCGACTATTCAGAGCAGTATGATGTTCCTTTTGTAGTCGGTGAGTTCGGCGCACAGAGCAAGAACAATGACAAGGAGCGCGCCGAGTACGCGGCATTTTTCGTTTCGGAGGGTGCCAAGGCAGGCGTGAAGTGCTTCTGGTGGGACAACGGCGTAGCTAATGAATACAGGATATTTGACCGTAATACAGGTTCCGTATATGCTCCGCTGGTAGTAAAGGCGCTTGTTGACAATGCAGAGGGTGATTATGATGCGAATGCGCCCGAGTCTGATACTGACGGCAGCGCAAAGCCCGGTGACGTT
>JAZQEQ010000178.1:0-9271 GCA_045539055.1 Oscillospiraceae bacterium
CGCACGGCCAGCCGCAAACATTGCGAAAGAGCTTGCGAATACCAACTTGCCAGTTGTCGCAATACCTGCGGCAACGCCCATCATATTAGCCTCTGCAATACCGCAATCGAAGAAACGATCGGGATATGCAGCCTTGAATGTACCTGTTTTTGTTGCGGCAGCAAGGTCAGCGTCCAGAACTACAAGGTCAGGGCGCTTCTCAGCGAGCATCACAAGAGCTTCGCCGTAGCTGTCACGAGTAGCTTTCTTTTCCATATCTATATAATTCCTTTCAGTTGTGATCAAGCTTCCAGAGAAGCGAGGTGAGCCTTCAGCTCGTCCATAGCCTTTGCATACTCCTCATCGTTGGGAGCCTTGCCGTGCCAGCCGCACTGATTCTCCATAAAGGAAACACCCTTGCCCTTTGTGGAGCGCTGAATGATAACTGTGGGCTTGTTGAGAACTGTCTCAGCCTCGTTGAATGCCTTTTCGATCTCGTCAAAATCGTGACCGTTGATAGTGATAACGTGCCAGCCGAATGCCGCAAACTTCTCGTCGATGGGATAGGGACTCATAACGTCGCCGATCTTGCCGTCGATCTGAAGACCGTTGTTGTCAACAACTGCTACGAGATTATCAAGCTGGTAGTGAGCCGCGAACATAGCAGCCTCCCATACCTGACCCTCCTGGATCTCACCGTCGCCGAGAACAGCGTATACCTTGTAGGTGTCAGAGGAAATCTTTCCGGAGAGCGCCATACCGCAGGCAGCGGAGATGCCCTGGCCGAGCGAGCCTGTGCTCATATCAACGCCGGGAACCTTGCCTCTTACGGGGTGACCCTGAAGTCTGGAGTCGATCTTACGCAGAGTCTTGAGCTCCTCAACGGGGAAAAATCCTCTGTGCGCAAGACAAGCATACAGCGCGGGAGCTGTATGACCCTTGGACAGCACGAGTCTGTCACGGTCTGCCATTTCGGGATTTGTGGGGTCAACGTTCATTCTGTTCATATACAGATATGTCAGAGTGTCCGCAACGGAGAGAGAGCCGCCGGGGTGTCCTGCCTTAGCGTTGTAAACGCCCTCGATCACGCCCATTCTGACCTTTGTTGCAGCTATTTCAAGCTGCTTTTTCAGTTGTTCGTCCATGTTTAGTCCTCCTGTATTTTACAAATCGGTACTCCGATATTTAGTCCACTTTAATTATACAGCATATTTAAAAAACCGTCAATATATAAACTGTACAAGATTACTGCGCTTAATCGCCGTCTGTTATGCCAAACTGATATAGCCTACTGAAGCTGTGGCGTCGGCGTACTCGTTACCTCTATTGTAATATTAACGCCCCTGTCGCGCAACGAAGCCAGTGCATCGTCAAGTGTTTTCTTCATTTCCACCGTTTCGATGTCGCTTATATCCAAAGCTTTCAAAACCGTAAAATCAGCAAAAAAATCGCTGTTTATGTCATCTGCGACCGATACGTTATATCCCCAGTAGCCGCCGATTTGAATCGACTCGAACTGCTTGCAATGCTCCAGAATTTCAGTCAGCGAGTTCTGCTCGCCTACACCTATGCTTAGATAATTCTTTTTCGGCTCAAAATTCAGCACCCAGCCGCTCCAATTTTCAATACGGATAACAAGTTCAGTATTTGCATCGGAAAGGAGCTCGTTGTTTTCTATCAAACAGTCAATGTCGCTTTGCATCGTGGGAAGTTCAGATAACGCTTCAATAATATCGGCATCCGTATTCATTGCAAGAGAAAGGCAAAGCTTTTCGTCTTTATACTCATAAGTGCCCGATTCAAAGGTATCGCGCACAAAATCCAGCGGATCGTCAGAGCTTACGCTGATATGAGAATACATGATATCCTTTACCTGATACATTGCTTTTATTTCATCACTGCCGAATAGCCTCGGCACAAAATAAAAAGACAAAGCTATAAGCGCAATGGAAATGCAAGCTATCAGAATTGTAAGCAATACCTTTTTCATAATATCACCTGTCGGTATGTTACAGCCTCTCAATATACTCAATGATCTCCGCTATCGCGCCGCTGTTGTTGTCGCACACAACAAGGTCGGCTGCCGCCCTTACCTCCTCCTGTGCCGAAGCTACCGCAACGCCGAGGTCAGCCTTCTGTATCATCGCGAGGTCGTTCATGTAGTCACCCGATGCAACTGTGAACCTGTCCTCTGCACCGAGTATCCTTATAAGCTGCCTGTAGCCCATCGACTTGTCCACGCCCTCGGGCAGGCACTCGTAGTAAACAGGCGCACTGCGCACCCACTGAGCCTGCTGCATATCCGACTGCTCGATATATCGCTGTATCTCGTCCAGTCTGTCAGGCTCGTGAGCCAGCAGCACCTTCAGCCAACCGCTTTCAGGCAGCTCCTCTATCGTGCAAGGATGCGGCTGTAAGCCCTCCAGCGCCAGATGCTCAAGCTCTGTCTGATTTAAAAACGGTGTGAATATCGTCTGCTCGTGCAGCACCTCTATGCCGAGGTCGGGAAAGCGCTCGGAAAGATGTCGCACATACTCCCTCGCGTGCATACCTATCTCGCACTGCCACACAAACTTGTCGGCTTTAAAATCATAAACCGCTGCGCCGTTGAACAGCACTGCGGGGATAGTTATTCCAAGCTTCTCTACTGCCGAACGCGCCATTCCACAGCCGCGTCCCGTCGCAACGGTGAAAAGTCCGCCTCCCTGTCTGAAACGCTCTATCGCCGCAAGATCCTCGGGAAGTATACGCTTGTCGTCAGTAAGCAGTGTACCGTCAAGGTCGGTCATAAAGATAACTTTGCTGAAGTCCATGATCAGCCCTCTATCGTTCTAAGAAATTTTGTGAAATACTCGGGAAGCTCACTCTCGAACTCCATATATTCGCCTGTTCTCGGATGTACAAATCCGAGCTTTTTTGCGTGCAGGCACTGTCCGTTAAGCCACTTCGGCTTGCCGTTGCCGTACACCTCGTCACCTGCAACAGGATTGCCCTTGTATGCCATGTGGACGCGTATCTGATGAGTACGTCCTGTTTCGAGTCTTACTCTGAGATGCGTATAGCCCGAATATCTGCGGATAACAGAATAATGCGTCACCGCCTCGCGTGAGTTTTCAAGAGTGACGCACATCTTCTTGCGGTCGTTCTTGCTCCTGCCGATCGGAGCATTTACAGTGCCGTCCTCCTTGACCGCGCCGCACACCACTGCCTCGTATTCGCGAGTGAAGCTGTGGTCCTTTATCTGCTCGGACAGTCCGATGTGCGCAAGGTCGTTCTTTGCGACCATCAGTAGTCCGCTTGTGTCCTTGTCGATGCGGTGAACTATACCCGGGCGTATCTCGCCGTTTATTCCCGAAAGGCTGTCGCCGCAATGGAACATCAGCGCATTCACGAGAGTACCACTGTAATGCCCTGCCGCAGGATGCACGACCATGCCCTTGGGCTTGTTCACAACAAGCAGGTCATCGTCCTCATACACTATCTCTATCGGGATATCCTCGGGGAGAATATCAACGCTCTGCGGCTCGGGGAGAGTTATCTCGACAAGCGCACCACTTTTCGGAGTATCCTTTTTGTTCGCAGGCTTACCGTCAACGAGTACCGCGCCCTCCTCGATAAGCTTTGCCGCCGCGCTTCGGGAAAGCTCCGTCTGCTCGGATATCAGCTTGTCAAGGCGCACTCCGCCTTCAGCATAAAACTCAATCTTCTCCATCTTCGGTCACTTCTTCGGAGCATTCGGACGCTTCATTTGCACCCTCTGCCTTAGCCGCCTTTTTCGCCTTTACATCCTGCACCTCGTCAATGATAACGAGCACGCACAGCAGTATTCCGCCGCACACAGCACAGATATCGGCAAAATTGAATATTGCGAAATTGATTATCCTGACATCTATGAAATCAACGACGTTTCCGCCGTTGAATATCCTGTCGATAAGGTTACCTACGCCTCCGCCTATCACCAGCGAAAACGAAAGGATATACCACGGACGGCGAACGTGTTTCAAGACCATCGCGCAGACCATCGCGCCCATCATGAGCGAGGTCACACAGATAAGCATTGCCGTCTGTCCCTCGAACATACTGAAAGCCGAACCGTCATTGAGATAATACGAAAGATTAAGCACCTGAGTATCGCCGAATTTTATCAGGTGTATCGACTCATGCAGTGCCATATTCTGCACCACCAGCCACTTTGTAAGCTGGTCAATTCCGACAAGCACCGCTGACAGCAGCAGACCCAGAATGACGAGTTTATTTACCTGCTTATCGGATAATTTTTTCTTTTCCAATAATAATTCCCCTTGCATAAAATCTAAAGGGGGAAGGGGCAAACCCCTCCCCCTAAAATATTTGTTACTTGCTGAAATCGATGATAACAGCTGCGCAGCGTGCGCAGAGGTTATCGTGACCTGCAACTGTGCCGACAGTTCTGTTGTGTGTCCAGCAGCGGTCGCACATTGCGCCCTCAGCCTTCTCTACCGTCAGGGAAACACCCTCAACAGCACCCTTGAACTCGCCCTTGCCGACAGCAACGTCAACGTAAGAAACGCCGAATACAGCAGCAAGCTCAGTATAAGAGGAAAGCTCAGCTACTGTCTTTTCGTCAGCGTAAAGCTTGATGCCTGCCTCAAGAGCCTTACCGATAACGCCTGCTGTTCTCTTCTCTTCAAGAGCCTTCAGTACGTCGTCACGGATAGCGTGGATCTTGCTCCACTTAGCCTCAAATGCTGCGTCAACAGTAACACCTGTCTTCTCAGCCATATCATTGAAAGGAACACCGCGCAGATCGTCAGTGGACTTGTGGGGCATGAACTGCCAGATCTCGTCCGCTGTGAATGTCAGGATGGGCGCGATGAGCTTTACGAGAGAATCGAGAATGATGTACATTGTTGTCTGTACAGCCTTTCTCTCCTCGCTCTTCTCAGCGTCACAGTAAAGTGTATCCTTAACGATGTCAAGGTAGAAGTTGGACATATCAACTACGCAGAAGCTGTGGATAGCGTGGTATGCAAGATAGAAGTCAAAGCTCTCATAGGAAGCTCTTACCTTCTCGATAACAGCGTCAAGTCTGGACAGTGCCCACTTGTCGATGTCGCTCAGCTTGTCGAGAGCAACCATCTCTGTATCAGGATTGAAGCCGTTCTTGTCGCCAAGGTTACCAAGGATATATCTTGCTGTATTTCTGATCTTTCTGTAAGCCTCGGACAGCTGCTTAAGCATATCCTGAGAAACTCTCATATCATTGTGGAAGTCGAGAGAAGCAACCCACAGACGCAGAACATCAGCACCATACTGCTTGATAACTTCCTCGGGCAGGATAACGTTGCCCTTGGACTTGTGCATCTGCTCGCCCTTGCCGTCAACTACCCAGCCGTGTGTGCAGACAGCCTTGTAAGGAGCCTTGCCTGTTGTTGCAACGGAAGTCAGCAGCGAAGACTGGAACCAGCCTCTGTACTGATCGCAACCCTCAAGATAAAGGTCAGCGGGCCAGTGAAGCTCGGGACGCTCCTCAACTACTGCAGCGTGTGTAACTCCGGAGTCGAACCAAACGTCGAAGATATCCATTTCCTTGCGGAACTTGTTGCAACCGCACTCGCACTTTACATCAGCGGGGATAAACTCAGAAGCCTCTCTGCTGTACCATGCGTCGGAGCTCTCCTTGCGGAACATATCAGCGGTCGCCTTGATGGTAGCGTCGTTTACAACGGTAGCACCACAGTCCTCGCAGTAGAGCATGGGGATCGGAACGCCCCATCTTCTCTGACGGGAGATGCACCAGTCGGAACGCATATTTACCATGTTCTTGATGCGCTCCTCGCCCCACTCGGGGATCCACTGAACGCCCTCGATAGCCTTTACAGCCTCTTCCTTGAACATATCAACACTGCAGAACCACTGATCAGTCGCGCGGTAGATGATAGGCTCATGGCAGCGCCAGCAGTGAGGATAGGGGTGGACGATCTTCTGCATTGCAAGCAGAGTGTTGTCGTCCTCAAGACGCTGTGCAATCACCTTGTTTGCGTCAGCAGTCTTAAGGCCCTCGAAAGGACCTGCCTCATTTGTCAGGATGCCCTTTTCATTTACGGGAACTACGATATCGAACATTCCCTTGTACTTCATGCAGACCTCAAAGTCCTCCACACCGAAGCCGGGAGCTGTATGAACGCAGCCTGTACCGCTTTCAAGTGTAACGTGGTCGCCCACGATAACGGGAGACTTTCTGCCCATGAAGGGATGATCTGTTTCAATAAGCTCCAGCTCAGCGCCTGTGAAGCTGCCTACTGTGCTGTACTTCTTGATGCCTGTTGCGTCCATTACAGATGCAACGAGGTCAGTAGCCATCAGCAGATACTCACCAAAGCTCTTGCTCTCCTCGTCCTCAACCTTAACGAATGTGTACTCGTAGTTGGGACCAAGACAGATAGCAAGGTTACCGGGCAGTGTCCATGTTGTTGTTGTCCAGATAACGACATAAGCCTTGGAAAGATCGATTCCGAGCTCGTCGAACTTGCCCTTGCTGTCAGCAAGCGGGAACTTTACATAGATAGAGTAGCAGGGATCATCCTGATACTCGATCTCAGCCTCTGCGAGGGCTGTATTACAGTCAGCGCACCAGTAAACAGGCTTCAGACCCTTGTAGATATAGCCCTTCTTTACCATCTCGCCGAATACTTCGATCTGCTTTGCCTCAAACTCGGGCTTGATAGTGAGATAGGGATCGTCAAAATCGCCCCATACGCCCAGACGCTTGAACTGTGCCTTCTGGTCGTCAAGGCAGGAAAGTGCAAACTCACGGCAGGACTTTCTCAGTGCAACAGGGTCGATAGTACCGCTGTCAGCGCCGATCTGCTTGATAGCCTTCAGCTCGATAGGCAGACCATGGCAGTCCCAGCCGGGAACATAATAAGCGTCAAAGCCTGTCATGCCCTTATACTTAACGATTATATCCTTTAATATCTTGTTCAGCGCAGTACCGATATGGATGTTTCCGTTTGCGTAGGGAGGTCCGTCATGCAGTGTATAAGAGGGCTTGCCCTTATTCTTTTCTGCAAGCTGATAGAAAATGCGGTCCTTCTCCCACTTATCGAGCATCTCGGGCTCTCTCTTGGGGAGGTTTCCTCTCATCGGGAACTCGGTCTGCGGAAGATTAAGTGTGCTGTTGAAATCCTCTGACATCGTCGTTATCTCCTTGATTTATCTTAATGATTTTTTTATTATTACACAGCTTTGTCCGCAAAAGCGGACAATACTGTTATATTCGATTACTTATGCTTGCCGAACTGAAGATCGCCGTGGCTCTTCTTCTTTTCGGAATTTGCGTTGAAGAAAGGAAGATCAAACTCGCCTGTCTTCACGGTATCCTTCTCCTCGGGAATGCTCTTGAAGGGTTCTTCCTCCTTAGCCTTCTCCTCGGACTTCTTCTCCTCAACAGGCTTCTTCTCCTCAGCCTTTTCAGGCTCAGGCTTCTTTTCTTCCTTTACAGGCTCGGGCTTGGGAGCAGGCTTCTGGGGAGCATTCTTAGCCTCTTCCTTCTGCTTTGCTGCGGCAGCCTTTGCACGGTCAGCCTCACGCTTTTCAACTTCCTGCGCAGTCTGCTTTACAAACTCGTTCTCGCAGGTCTCGGGAAGCTTATTAACAAGCTCGATCTGAGCCTTGTATGCTGCAATAATGCGGTTTCTGTACTCGTCAGCCTCTTTGCGTGTTCTCTGGAGAACAGTCTGCTGAAGCTCTGTCTGACGCTGCATGAGAGTATGTATCTCATCAGCCTTTGCACGCGCATCCTTTACAAGCTTGTCAGCGCGCTCGTTGGACTCCTTGGTGATACGCTTTGCGTAGTCATCGGCGTCCTTCATCATCTTTTCGGTCTTTTCCTTTGTTTCCTTGAGCTGCTTTGCAACAGACTCATCTGTTTCCTTTGTCAGCTTTTCAGCTGCTGTCTTAGCCTCGCTGATGATCTGATTACCCTGCTTCTGAGCCATCAGCAGAGCGTCCTTGAGAGCGTCCTCGTCATCGCGGTACTCGCGGATCTTGTCGGCAAGCACCTCAAGCTTGCGCTCAAGCTCGTTCTTCTCCTTCTGGAGCTGTGCGTACTCGCTGGAGATCTCTCTCAGAAATTCATCAACATCATCGGTCTTATAGCCGTTGAAAGTCGCCTTTTCAAAGCGCCTAGCCAGTATGTCCTTTGCGTTCATTGGTTATTCTTCCTTCCTTAAGCACTGATTTCAGGCGGTCTTTCCGCTTGGAAGCCGACCTTTTCTCATCTGATATCAGATGTATTTATCGATAACAACGCGGATCCTGCCCTTTCGGGTCTCACCGCTTATCTCCGACAAACGGAACCTGCCATGCCCTCTCACCGAGATAACGGTATTCTCCCTGACCTCGGCACTTACATTTAAGCATGGAGAAAAGTCCGCATTTACCATGCCCGATTTAATGAGCGATGCGGATCTGTCTCTTGATGTATTCACCGCGGCGCTGACTATACAGTCGAGCCGCAGAGAAGATACTGTGGTGTCAATGCGCTTGGTCTGCTGCTGAGGCAGGGGCATAGTTATCCCCTTCTCACAGCTTACGCCGACCTTTCCTATCTTGTCCAGCGCCATCACAAGCTCTGCCGCGGTCTCATGAACGAACACCACAGCATAGCCCTCCGCAGCAAGAATATCCCCGACAAGCTCGCGCTTTATCTCAAGCGAAAGTATCGCGCCGAGAAAATCCCTGTGGGAAAGCGTATCACGCGCTCTGAATTTAAAGGTAAGCGGTACCACGGGGAAGATGTCTGACGGAGCAAGCTCTTCTGCATAAGTGTTCTCCACAAAACCGCAGATGACCCTTGCTGCGCCATCATATCCTCCGAAAAAGCAGGGGCTGCCCTTCACCGAATTATCCGCCACAACAGCCTCTCGCTCGTTCAGGAACGCCGAAAACCTCGGCACTCCCGACTTCACACTGAGCCGCTGAAGGTCGGCAATATGCGCTGAAAGATAGCGCTCCTCCTCGTTTAAAAGCGAAAAAGCCACTTAATCAATCAAACTGCTCGTACTCTACAAGGTCACCCTGAAGACTTACGTTTCTGGGAGTTACAGTGTAAGTGCAGCTAGCGATCTTCTCCATCTTGCCGTCGATAACAGCGATAACGCCTGTCATGAAGTCAACGATTCTCATTCTTGCCTCAGCAGTAACATTGTCGAGGTTGAGGATAACGATAGCGTTCTCCTTGAGGAATCTGACAGCTTCCTTCATGATCTCGTCGTAGTTCTTGGGCTTGAGCACTACCAGTGTGGAGCCG
>JAZQEQ010000179.1:0-5955 GCA_045539055.1 Oscillospiraceae bacterium
GTGCTTACGGTCTTGCAAATGTGGCTCCCACAGTTGTAAAGATGTTCGGTCTTGAAGCACCCGCTTGCTGGGAAGACAGCATGATCTGATAAATAGCACGAAAGCCCCGATCACTCGGGGCTTTTTTGTGCATAAAAGTGAAACGCGGCGCCACTATTGCAGCACCGCGTTATTTATATTGTTTGCCTTAGCTTGGGGTCAGAAATTACTTTCTCTTCTTGGAAAGAACAACTGCGCCAGCAGCTACAACTGCGAGACCAGCAACAGCAGCTACGCCCTCAACACCTGTGTCGGGAGAAGTCTTGTCGCCTGCGTCAGCAGCAGGAGCGTCTGTGTCAACAGCTGCATCGCCGCCGATACCAGCGATTGTGAATGTAACCTCGAGCTTCTCATCGAATGCGATAGCAGAAGAATCAATGGGAGAATCTGTGCCAGTTACACCGCCGCCGCCGGGATTGCAGATCTCAATTCTGAGGTTGCCGTTGCCTTCGATATCGCCGTAAACGATCTTGCTCTGGTCAACGTCGAGTGCAGTGGAAGTACCATCTGTGTTGTACATTGTGATAGCAACATCGGAAACCTCGATGCCAGCTGCCTGAGCGTGAGCCATCTTGTCGTATGTTGTCTCGAAATCGCCACCTGCAGTGCCGCAGCCAACGCCCTCAGCAAGACCTCTGATATCAACGCAGAATACCTGAACGCCGTTAGCGGGAACGGGAACCATCTCTGCTGTATCAGGATCCTCTACCATAGAAGTAGCGAGTGTGTTGTCGATAAATACTGTGTATGTACCGTCAGCAACTACATCAACTGTACCAGCTGCGCAATCCTCGGGATTCCAGCAGCCCCAGCCGGACCATGTGGAGTCAGCGAACATAAGGAAGCCATCATAAGCGCTTACAGAAACTGCGAGAGCACTTGTTGCTACAACTGCAGCAGCAGAAGCAGCAAGGATCTTTGTCATCTTCATAGTGAAAATCCTCCAAAAATAATATCAAACAGCACGGGATATCCCGCGCAAGATTTGTACTTATATTATACAACATAATCCTATTTTCTTCAATTGTTCATTTATACAATTATAAACGTTTACTTGGTTTTATTTTTAGTGAATTGCAACAATTTCCGCTTCGAGTTTTACCTAAAAACTCTTTGATTGCCTAATTTCACTATTGATCAGCACCAAAAAGCTCCCCCTTGTACAGGGGAGCTTTTATATCACTTTTTCTTCTTGCGTACGTTCGGATTGTCCTCAGGCTCGCGCATGATCGCATCGAAAAGGCGCTGTGTCTTGTTGGACTTTGCGCGCTTCTTTTCCTTCAGCATCTCAAGCTCCTCAGGATCAGGCTCGGGGAACAGGTTACGCTCCTCCGTCCAGATGCCGCTCGGCGCATTGTCCTCTGTTACCTTGTCAGGGATATTACGCTGCGGCTCGGGTCTTGGCTCAGTCTTTGGCTTCTGAGTGCGCTTTGCAGGCTGCTTTATGACAGGCGCTTCGACAATTTTCTCCTCAGCGGCAGGAGCTTCCTCTATAACAGGCTCAGCGACAGGCGCTTCTAATACAGGCTCTGCGTTTGCAGGTGTGGAATTCTCAATGTCATCAAATATCGCCCCGACATCCTTGAAAGGCTCGTCATCAAGCTGTAAAGCAGGCTCGGATACTGCACTGAACTGCGGAACCGCCACAACAGGCGCACCCGCGATCTTTCCGTAAGCCGAGATAGCTGCGGCATTCTTGCGTATCACCTTCGGCTTAGGCGGCTCAGGAGCAGGCTGCGCGATGTTTTCAGGAACACCGTCACGCTCAAGATCAAACACATTTCCGTATGTTTCAAGGCTGTCGCTGGTTTCATAGCGAACATCACCAAACAGATCGAAAACAGGCTCCTCAACCTTTTCAGCCTTCTTTTCAGCAGGCTTTGCAGGCTCGGACCTCTTCTGAGGCTTCGGCTTCTGCTGCTTCGGCTCACCATTCTCCATATCCATAAGCTGTCCAAGAAGCTCGCTGACGCGATCCATGTCTATCTCAGGAACGGGAACAGGCTCAGGCTCGGGCTGCGGTGCGGGAGCAGATGGCTGGAACACGGGAGTTACAGGGCGATCATAGATCGGCTGTACCTGCGGCTCGGGCGCTGTCTGTCCGAATGGTGTGAATGTATTGCTGCGCGGAGCATAAGCGTCCTCCGCTCTGATTATCCTTGTCACCTGCGTATTTTCGCGCGGTGCGGGTGCCTGTCTGCGCTGCTGAACGCTGGGCGAAGTAAAGAAAGCCTTCCTCTGAGATGCAGTAAGCTCCTCCTGCGGCTCGAATTCTTCCTCATCGGGCTGCTTGGGCTTGACCTGTGCGTCAAGCTCGCTGCGGTCGATACGCTTCGGCACGAACGGCTTTACAACGCGCTCCTTTGAGGGACGCTCAGCCTTCTTCGCAACCACTTTTACAGGGTTGCTCTTTGATATGTCGAGCGAGTGCGAGTAGCTGATAAAGTCCTCAAGCTCCTCGACAGGGATCTCGCCGTTGTCTACCTTCTCATACAGCGCGTCAAGATATACCTTCCAGCTCTCGTACTCGGCGAGCGTCATCGAAACGTCAACGCGCTTGTACATCTCATCGGTTATATCCCTGAATCTGCGCTGAAGCTCATTTGATATACGGCTCCTGGGATGCTCGAGCTCATATATCTGCAGGCAGGTCTTTCCACCGGGAGTAAACAGTGAGCAATACTCCGCCGTGTATTTGTCATCGCGCACGAAATAACGTCCGCAGCGCTTGCAGCGCGCAAGCCAGCCTCCGCTTTCGATGAGCGCGTCTATCTCAAGGTCAACAACAGACTTCAGTCCGCAGGGCATATACACCTTTACAGGCGAGTTCTCCATCTCGCTTCTAGAGATGTTATAGCTTGCATATTCCTGCGCGAGTCCTGCTTTCATGTAGGAGAACGCGTCCATTGCTATCTGGTCGGAAAGGCTTCCGTAGTTGTCGGTATCGGAATAATCCTCGGAATAGTCGAAGTCCGCGAGCAGATTCTTCACGATATCCTTTGAGATATTCGGGAACATGAATGCAGCGGACGGTGTTCTTCCGATGGAATACACCTTGGTCACGCCAAGCTCCTCCACGCGGCAGCCAAGCTCCTGCGCCGTAACGCTGAACATCAGATCGAAATAGTTCCTGCGTGCAGCAGCCTCCTCAGCCGAGGAAAGCTCGCCCGAGAACACAAAGCTGATCTTGTTCTTGGCATAGTCCTGCACGCGCACAAGGTTCAGCCACTCGTTTATGGCACGGTTGTAACGATAATCGCAAAGGCGCACGAATACCGCCTTTTCAAACATCGTATTGCAGCCCATAAATCTGTTCCAGAGCGTACCTGTACCGATATTGTCCCTGCGGCAGACATAATCTATCCAGCAATCCAGCACTATCTTGTCATAGGTGGAACGTATGTTGTTCTCGATATAAACGTGCGCGCCCTTCAGCGTATTGCGAAGATCTGTCACACGGTCAAAATCAAGCTCGCCCTCTTTCAATGCGTCATCGCATATAGCGATGGCATTCTCTGCAAAATATGCAAGGTCGAACTCGCAGAAATTTAGCAGCGAGCGCGGATATTTCACCATGATTATCTCACTGGAATTCATACCGACAAGATGAAGCGTTCTGTCCACGGTACAGCTCCTTTCAACAAGGCAATGCCTTTTCTAATTCAGAATATGCCAAACGGACGGCTAAGCAGCTTTGCCCTAGCCGTCCGGAGATCTCTTTTATGCCGCCTCAGCGGAATCTGTTGTTTCGCCTATGATAAGCGCCTCGGAGGTGCTTTCCGCAGTTTCCGAGGTCTCGCTGCTCTCGGCAGTATCAAAAGCGGGGACCTCCTCAAGATCATCAGCCTCATCAGACTCGACAGGCTCGATAAGATAGGGATTCTCCCTGACGCTGCCCTCAACGCTCAGCATCTCGGTCTCTTCGCCGAAAACATCGGTGATATACCAGTTAACAGGATCGTCGCTGCTGCCTGTGTACTGCATAGAAAGCATGTGCTGACAGCCAAGCACCTTCTTGCAGTGACCAAACGGGATGTCAACGTCATCGCCTGTATACTCGATATAATAAGATGCGATCCTGCGGTCGCCTACGGGGTCGTCGATATAGCGCACGATACGGTATTCACCCGAGGGCGAGAGATTATCCTCGATAGCCTCATACTTAAAGTCGCGCTGCGACAGGTCAACACCTGTGAAGCTTATCGGACCCATCAGCATACCGATCGCCATATAAGCGGCAACGCCGATAACATACATCAGCAGGAGCATCGTTCCGAGCACGGTCTTGAGCGTTTCGTTCGCCGCATTTACGAAAAACATGACAACAACAACCACCAGCGGCGGCACGATCATATACCAGTTTCCAAAAGCAAATATCACGATCAGAAATACGATAACAGGCAGCACCATGCAGTTTATCATAGTGATGACCTGACGTCTTGTGTAGATCATAAGACCGAGCGCTGCGATATTGACAAACAGATAAAGTACGAAAAGGGAATTTGCATTATCATACTGAAAAGTGTAAGCAAGATTGAGCCATGCTACCCACACCATAAGACCTGTATATGCCCAGCAGAGCAGCGCAACGCCCCTTTTGAACCATACATTTTTGAAAAACGCGACAAGCTTATCCATTATGGCAACTTCCCTTTCAATAATTCTTGTATTAGTAGAACTTCTTCTTTCTGTAAATGATGAAGCCGACAGCAGCCGCTGCAATAACAGCTACCGCAATGATGATAATGATGATAGGACCTGCAAAGCTACCGCCGTCAGAATCAGCAGCGACAGTCGTTGCTGCCGTTGTGGTAGCAGCGGGAGTTGTCGTCTGGTTGGGCTGTGTGGTGGTAGTGATAGGACGATCTGTGTCATCTTCCTCGGGCTCTGCTGTTGTTGCAGCAGTTGTTGTAGTGGTGACCTCCTCGGGCTCGTCCTCCTCGACAGTTTCCTGCGCATCCACTGTTTCTGCAGGCTGCTCGTCTTCGACAGGCGCCTCTGTATCCTCCGGAACAGTTGTTGTTTCCTCAGGAGCAGCGGTGGTAGTTGTAGCAACAGTAGTAGTTACCTCCGCCACATCACCGACACCTACAAATCTCAGGCCGCTGACTGTTACCTCAACATTCTGAGTTTCTGTAGAATTGGTGTACAGCTGAACACGGATGAGCTGGGGATTTTCCTTGTTGAAGCCGCCGGAGTAGTATGTAGAAAACGGTTCTCTTACAGTAATCGTCTTGCCCTTTGAAAGCAGACCGTTCCAATCGGTGGGATTTACCCAGCCCCAGCTGCTTGTAAAGCCGGGCAGGCAGGCGAATACCTGATCGCCGTCGGTATTCATCGTAACGTCTACCTCAACGTAAGCGTCCGACTGATTCCAGAACTCGCTGGTGAGTGCATCGCCGCTGAGCATGAAGTTTACGGACATAGCGCCTCCGGGAACTATCTCATACGAAGCTGTGATAGCGTCGTCAGTAATAGTGCCGATCACCTTGCCGTCGATATTAGCTGCGGTAGGGGTGTTGTAATATGCCGCACCCGCACCGAGCGATAAAACAAATATCATTGTCAGCGCCATAAGCATTGCGCCGAACTTTCTAGCCTTTCTTAACATAATAATGCCTCCTGTGAATATATATGATAGCAGCCATGAATAAGGCCGCTGATAAAATAATGGGGTCTCCCCTTATGGCAGAGTGCATACTGCCACATGTAATTATTGTATATCAAAACCCCGAAAAATTCAAGTAGTTTGAACAAGTTTATGATTTTCAACAAATATTGTATATAAAAATGGCGGTTTATCTATAATATTCTCGAAAGCGACTAAACGCAAGCACCTGTCGCAAATACAATAATAGACGCACGCCCATGGTCGGTCGCTTTTTTAGGGACAAAAATTCCGCCGATAAACGACGG
>JAZQEQ010000180.1:0-4667 GCA_045539055.1 Oscillospiraceae bacterium
CGTCGCTGTCGTCAGTCTCCTCGATCTCCTCGATAGGAGCGGGAGCAGGTGTGCTTGCGGGTGCGGCAGCCTTTGCTGCCTCTGCCTTAGCGGCTTTACGCTTGTCCTTGCTCTGGAAGAACTTACCCATGCCCCAGAACACCAGAATAAGTATCGCGAGGATAAGGAACACGACAAGAATACCTGTCACAGTAATAATTCCGACCGTACCCCAGTAATCAGGGTCAGCGAGCTGCTGCTGTGCAATAGAGGTATCTTCAGTACCGGCATAAGCCTGAAGTCTGTCGATAACACCCTGCGCTTCTGAAGTAGCAGCCAAAAAGGATAGTGCTAAACTCATAATATTCTCCTTTTATTTTCAGAAACCTGTTACACAGGCTTCAGATCATCATACAAAACTTATTATACTACATTCGCCAACAAAATTCAACCGCTTTTTGAGAATTTTATGACAAATTTTTAGCAAAGATATAGTGTTTTTTTTTACAGATCAATAGAAACCGCCATCAACGCCAAGGACCTGTCCTGTGATAAAACGGTTTTCAGCGAGTGCACGAACTGCATGAGCTACCTCCTCTGTCCTGCCAAGACGCATCAGAGGAGTGCTTTCAGCTAGCTCTGCAAGCTCGTCAGCTGTAAGATGCGAGCTGTTCATCGGGCTGTCGATAACACCGGGAGCAATGCAGTTGACCGTAATGCCCGAGGCTCCCAGCTCCTTTGCGAGTGCCTTTGTCATACCGATCATACCTGCTTTTGCGGTAGAATATGCAACCTCACAGGAAGCTCCATGAACTCCCCATACAGATGAGATATTAACGATTGCGCCGCTTTTTCGGGAGATCATAGATCCTACAAGCGCCTGAGTCATATTGAAGCAACCTGTAAGGTTTACGCCGATCATGCGCTGCCAATCGCCCTGCGTAATATCAGTGAACATCTTTATCTGAGAAATACCAGCGTTATTCACCAGAACATCTACATGACCATATTCACGCAGTATCTCTGCCACAGCACGGGAAACGCTTTCCCTGTCGGACACGTCAACCTGTACCGCTTTACAATGAAGCTCGGTGCTGATACGCTCAGCCTCTTCTTTGCGCGAATTGTATGTGATGATGACATCATCGGTCTTTGCAAACTCGGTGGCGATAGCACTTCCGATAGCGCCTGTGCCGCCTGTAATTACAACTACACTCATTTCGCAGATACCTTTATTTCGTCATTTTCAGCAGTTATGCTGATATTCTTCAGAGTCTTGTCGGCATTGTCGATGATAGTTTCAGCTATAACATCCTCTATCTCACTGCGGATAACTCTGCGGATATCACGTCCACCGAACTTTCCGCCGTGCGACTTCTTAGCAACAGCCTTGTAGACATCATCAGAGATCAACAGGTCTATCTGCTTTTCCTTAAGCGGATTTTCAAGCTCAGAGAGCATCAGCTTTGCTATCTTAGCGTAGCTGTCCTCTGAAAGCGGTGCGAATGCAACGATCTCATCAATGCGCGCAAGGAACTCGGGACGCAGGAAATCACGCAGCCCCTTCATAGCACGCTCCTTGCTTATATCACCCTCGGTCTTGCTGAAGCCGATACCACCAGAATTATGACCCGAGCCTGCATTAGAAGTCATACAGATAACGGTATTCTCAAAGCTTACAGATCTGCCGTGAGCATCATTTATCTTGCCCTCGTCAAGTATCTGGAGCAGGATGTTCATTACATCGGGATGAGCCTTTTCGATCTCGTCGAACAGGATAACCGAATAAGGCTTTCTGCGCACACGCTCAGTGAGCTGACCTGCTTCGTCATAGCCAACATAGCCGGGAGGCGAGCCGATTATCTTGGAAACGCTGTGCTTTTCCATGTATTCCGACATATCAAGACGTATAAGCGGCTCGACAGTATCGAACATCTCCTTTGCAAGCACCTTTACAAGCTCGGTCTTACCGACACCTGTAGGACCTACAAAGATGAAAGACGCGGGTCTGCGGCGCTCGGAAAGCTGTACTCTTGTGCGCTTTATCGCCTTAGCGACTAACTCACAAGCCTCGTCCTGACCGATCACCTTTTCCTTGAGCGCATCCTCAAGTTTTGCAATGCGCTTGTATTCTGTTTCTTTTATCTTATTGGCGGGAATTCCTGTCCACATCTCGATGACCTTTGAAAGATCATCCATCGTGACCTCAACATTCTCCGCCTTATCCTTGATCTCGTTTATCCTTGCCTCGTTCTTTGCGATCTTTGTCTTTATCTCGGCAAGCTTTTCATAATCGCGCTCTGCTTCTTCAGCAAGAGAATTTTCCTCGGAACGGAGCTTTTCCGTTTCAGCCTTGAGCTTCTCGTATTCGGTAATATCCTCATTAACAAGACTTGCACACGCGCAGGACTCATCAAGCAGGTCTATTGCCTTATCAGGCAGGAAGCGGTCATTTATATAGCGCTCGGAAAGTACGGCGCACATTCTTGTCAGTTCAGACGATACCTTTACCTTGTGATGATTCTCGTAATACTCCTTGATACCCTCGAGAAGCTCTACGGTCTCCTCGATAGTAGGCTCGTTGATGGTAACCGGCTGGAAACGACGCTCCAATGCGCTGTCCTTTTCGATATGCTTGCGGTACTCGTTGAACGTTGTTGCGCCGATTACCTGAAGCTCGCCTCTGGAAAGTGCGGGCTTGAACATATTTGCGGCATTCATCGTACCCTCGGAGTCACCTGCGCCGACAAGGTTATGGACCTCGTCAATAAACAGGATAATGTTGCCTGCATTCTTTACTTCTTCGATAAGCGCCTTTACTCTGCTCTCAAACTGTCCGCGGAACTGTGTTCCTGCAATAAGCGCGGTAAGGTCAAGCAGATAAAGCTCCTTGCCCTGAAGTCTGAAAGGAACATCACCGCTGACAAGACGCAGAGCGATCCCCTCTGCGATAGCAGTCTTGCCGACACCCGGCTCACCGATAAGGCAGGGATTGTTCTTGGAACGTCTTGATAGTATCTGGAGAACGCGATAGATCTCTTTTTCTCTGCCGATGATACGGTCGATCTTGCCGTCCTTTGCACGTCTGGTGAGATTCGTACAGTAAGTTTCAAGCGTTCTGCGCTTCTTGTCGGTCTTTTCCTTTTTCTTTGACTTCTTTTCAGAAGAAGCTTCCCCGCTCTCGTCAGCAGACTTATCGCCGCTCATTCCGCCAAAAAGGTTCTTCAGGAAGCTAGGCATAGTATTTGCTCCACCATGCTCAAAGCTTTCATCTGAACCATCGCCATCTTCGCCTTCATCGCCGTCAAGTATGCCAAGATCATCTGCACCTAACCCAAGATGCTTTAAAAGCTCACTGTCAGGCATACCGTTCTCATCGAACACGGCATCGTAAGCGTTGTCAAAATCGTCCTCGGAAATGCCCATCTGTTTGAGATAATCGCTTATCTGCGGCATTCCAAGTTCCTTGGCACATTTAAAGCATAAGCCCTCGTTCTTGCGATCTGTTCCCTGCATAGAGGAAATGAATATCGCCGCGGGACGCTTCTTGCACCTTGAACACATCATCATAGTAAATCACCCAATCTTTAAATCGCTGATAAAATTAAGAAAATCGAAATTATAGAATACACTGAAAATAAAAGTGGAATCAATGTCTGCTGCATTGAAGAACATTATAGTTCCGCCGCTGAGGATAGTGATGAGTCGCACGATTATACATACGACAAACACAGAAAATACGCCCTCAACAAGACCAACAAGACCACCGCAGAAAGAGTTTAGTCCACCTATAACAGGGATCTTGTTGACGAATTTCAGCAGTCTTGACAGCAGGTTAAGAGCTATCAGGACTATCGAGAATATAATTACGAAAGCCAGAGTCTGAACGAAAATCTTCACACAGGGCTCAATAATGCCGTTAATAACAGCATCCTTGAAGCTTGCCGAAGTGCTCTGCATGATAAGCACGACAGAACGTACCGCGGGAGCCTTTCCATCTGCAATATCATCAGCCATTCCACCAAAGAATAACGGAACAGCCTCGCCTACACCCTCAGCAAACTCTGAGATCGCGCCGAAGAACGGAGCGTTTCTTATATTGCCGGCAATTATCTGTGCAACTATCATTCTACCAAGACCGTATCTCTCGATATCGGTTTTTGTAAATTCGGCCGTTTTTCCGCTGACATCGGTGAGATCGATCTCTCCTGTAAAACCGAAGCTCTTGAGATCCTCGGCGGTAATACCACAGCTGCTGAGATCAACGTTAGTCAGATCCAACACTACTTTGTTCTGTTTGCCGTAATCAAGCTTGATATCCTCTATCGCAACATCATTCACTCTCACAGCACTGTAATCAACATCAGAGAGCGCGGAAAGCGTCAGAGATCCGACGGCATCGTCTATTGCAGTGCTTACCGTCTGCTCGATCGGCTTCTCCGCGAAATTTTTATAGGCAGCGTCAGCGATCGGGCCACTGAAAGCCATGGAACAGAAAAATGCCACCACTACCGCCGCAAGGCTTACTATCGCACTTGCGAAGCCGCGTTTAAGCCCCGCAAACAACATACCTACCAGCAAGCCTACGGTAATTATGTCATATATTATCGCAAAATCAGTCAATGTCGTTCTCCTTTCATCTGCTGTTACAACGCTATTCTCTGTACTACATTGTAACCAAGCAGATA
>JAZQEQ010000181.1:0-2304 GCA_045539055.1 Oscillospiraceae bacterium
CCATGTAACAAGATCCTTTGTGCGCACTATGCCTGCCTGCGCGATAGCAGCGGACAGGTCATTGGACTCAGTATCCTTGCTCTCGGAGCAAAAAACACCGTATATCCATCCATCCTCATGCTGAGTAAGGCGCATATCGTAAACATTGGTCTCCTCGGGACAGGTATCGGGGAGTATTACGGGATAATTTCTGAAACGGAAGCCCTCGGTGGGGTGTGTGCTCTCTGCGACTGCGAAAAAGCTCTTTCGGTCGTTGCCCTCAACACGCACTACAAGGCAGTACTTGCCATCGAGATAGATAGCGCCGCTGTTCATCACAGCGTTTACACCAAGGCGCTCCATAAGATTGGGGTTTGTGTCATAATTCATGTCATAGCGCCACAGAATGGGTGCGTGCGCTGCTGTAAGAACAGGGTTTTCATAACGGTCGTAGATGCCGTTATAGAAGTCTGTTCTGGGATTGGGACGGCGGATGAGCTGCTCCTGAGCCACCTGCATCTGATCAAGACGTGCATCAAATTCTCTTTTTGTCAACATAGCTTTATATGTTCCTTTCGTAAAGTCAAAGCGCACTTTGCGCCTGCAATAGATATACATTATTAGTATAACACATATTTTAATATATTTCAAGGTTGACAGAAAGGTTTTTAAGCGATATAATATAGGTTGTAAAAGCGCATTGTAATGCGATTTCCTTAAGGTTATTAAAGTAAATAAAGCAATAAAATTTCGCCCGTATAAGGAGATAATCATGAAAAAATTCTTATCCATTCTGGTTGCTGCCGCTATGATCACATCTATGGCAGGCTGCGGCAATTCCACAACATCCGAAAGCACCTCTGCCCCTGTCAGCGACTCCACACCCGCAACTGATGTGGCTTCGGGCGCTGACACCTCCGCTTCAACTACCGCGTCTGCTGTCGAGGAAGAACCCATTCCCGAAGTAAAGTACGAGCTTGGCGGCGAGCTTACTCCCACAATGATCGCAAACTCCGTTCTTAACAAGGGCGATCAGGCGCGTCTTTTAAAGGTGATCAAGAAGCTTCAGGCAGGCGAGAACGTTACCGTTGCATATCTCGGCGGCTCTATCACACAGGGCAGCTCCGCAGGAAACGATCTCTGCTATGCAAGACTTACGACCAACTGGCTGGAGGAGCAGTTCCCTGACGCTACCATCGAATATGTAAATGCAGGTATCGGCGCGACAGGCTCCTATATCGGTATCCACCGCGCTGACAGAGATGTCCTCGCGCACGATCCCGACCTTGTGTTCATCGACTTCTCCGTAAACGATACAAGCGACCGTATGACGATAAACAAGTCCACATACGAAGGACTCATCAGAAAGCTTTGGAGCCATGATACAGCTCCCGCTGTCATCTGCCTTGCAATGACACAGGAAAACGGTACAAGCGTTCAGGACGCACACTACGAGATCGCTGCAAAATATGACATACCCATGATCTCTTACAGAAACGCTATCCTCGATGTCATCGACAAGGGCTACATCATCTGGGATGATATCTCCGACGACGATATCCATCCCAATGTGCAGGGCCACGCTGTTCTGACACAGATGATAACAAATTACCTCCAGACCGTTATCGACAATATCGACAGCATTGACGCTACCGAGCCCGCGCTTGCCGCAACAGGCGATGCCGGCACCAAGTACCAGAATGCCGAGATAGTAGTTCCCGGTGACGCGCGCTGCTCCGCAACAGGAATCTTCAACGAACACAATGCCACATTCGGAAACTTCGGTACACCGTGGGTAGCTAAAGTGCCCGCAGGTACAGAGATAACAGGCGGTCTCGAATTCACTGTCACCGCTCAGAATATCGGTCTTCTCTACGGTGAGGTCGTAAAGAATGGCGGCATACTTGACATCTACGTTGATGACGAGCTCAGACTTTCCGTTAACTGCGACTTCCCCAACGGTTGGGGCAACTACGTTGATTTCGCCGAGGTTGCAACCTTTATGATGCCCGGCGAGCACACCGTGAAGATCGTTCCTCAGCAGTCTGATGCTGCAGCTATGTACTATGTATCGGCTCTCACAATAAGCTAAATAACAAAACATCCGCCTGATATTTCGGGCGGATGTTTTAGAAAACAGGGGTGATAAAATGAGATTAGCGGCTATCGGCGATATCCACGCAAATCACACAGCGCTTAAGACCGCGCTGGAATGGATATATTCAAAAGATATCGATGGTATGATATTTCTCGGCGATTACGTCACTGACTGCCCCTATCCAATGAAAACAGTGGAGCTCCTTCGGAACATTCCACCAAAATACA
>JAZQEQ010000182.1:0-14222 GCA_045539055.1 Oscillospiraceae bacterium
ATACGCTCGGTGCTGATCGCGGTGACGATGATAGCGATGATACTGTGCATTGCATTCTCGATATATTCCGTGATGCGTTCCACACTGGATTTCGACTTTGAGAACAAGCGTCCTGTCGGCAAGGTGCTGACGATGACCGCAAAGAGTATGCTGACGTTCCTTATGATACCTCTTATCGTCTGGGTCGGACTTAATCTTGCGTCGAGTGCACTGGTCGCGACGGCGAATGCCCTGTCGGGCAGCAATGCTTCGATAAGCGACACGATACTTGCGATAACGTCCATGAACGCGCACAGAACAGGCGAGCCATTCTCGTTCAACACCTCTCCGTGGAGCGGTCTGATGGATGGCACATACAATGCCGTTTCGTTCGGCATAGCTATAAACATAAGCGAGATCGACTATTTCGTCGGCTTTACTTCATCCATCTTCTGCATGGTGATCATGCTCATGTGTCTGTTTACATTTATCAGACGCATATATGACATAGTGGTGCTGTACATAGTATCTCCGTACTTCGCGTCTACTATGGTGCTGGATGACGGGCAGAAATTCAACAGCTGGCGCGATACTTTTATTGCAAAGGTGCTGATAGGCTTTGGCTCGGCGATCGGTATGAGGCTGTTCCTTATGCTCATCCCGATCATCATGGGCGATGAGATACAGTTTTTCGATAATGTTCTTATGGACGCGACAGCAGGCTACCTGCTCAAGCTGATATTCGTGATCGGCGGTATGTATTCCGTGTACAAATCCTCGTCGCTGCTTACTTCGATAGTGAACAGCAGAGTCGGCGCGGAGGAGGCTATGAGCAACTCGCGCATGATGCACGGTATGGCTGTTGCAGGTCACAAGCTTGGCGGCGCGGCTGTCGGCGGCATAAAGCAGCTTTCGAATTCTCTCGCAAACAGAAAGAATTCGTTGCCGTCTACAGGCAACAAGCAGCCAATTCCTGCAGGTCCGCCCTCTGCAAGCCTTACGACAGGCTTCAGGATAGATGGCACCAAGGGCGCTACGGCGGAGCAGTCCAAGGAGTGGCAGAATGCGCTCGGAGGATTTGACGCAGGCAAGGATCACAGCCAGACCAAGAATATGCATATACGCGATGTTGAGGATATGAGCGAGAGTCTGCACAACCTTTTTGGCGATGATATCGTCAGAGGCAATGATGTTGAGGATATGAGCAAGGAGCTCGGCGACCTGTTTGAAGAGAAGCCCGAGCTTGACCTCGGTTCGTTTATCAAGGATAATTACGAAAGACCTCAGAAGCAGGAAACAGGCAAGCTTATTGGTGATCTCAGCAGCTTTATAAAAGACGACTATGTGGCGGCTTCCGAGCCAAAAGCAAGCGTCGGCAGTATCGCTGGCGATCCCGACAGCTTTATAAAGGGCGGCGCGACCGGCACCGAGCCCAAAACGAGCAGCGCAAGCATAACAGGCGATCTGAGCAGCTTTATCAAAGAGGATTACAGCGTAGGAGCGTCGGCAAACAGCAGTATTTCGGTCGGCAGCAAGAGCTTCAGTATCCCCGATGGCTATGTGGCAATGCCCAAGATCGTGCCAAAGGCAAAGGCAGAAGCGCGTGTTCAGCAGATGAAGAGCACGGGCGGTGCACAGTTTGGCTCATACTACGACACGATATCCTCGGGTATCAAGAGCGGAAGCTACTCTGCTCCGCAGCTTACAAGCTCCGTTTCCCAGATAAGCGGAGTATCCTCGGTCGACGGCAAGCAGCTCCATGTTCCCGATGGCTATACGGTCATTCCCGAGATAATGAAGACAAATGATGCGGTCGTTGCGGCAAGCAGCATAAAGGGCGGCAGAAATCAGGAGTTCTACTCTGCTTATGCCAGCGCTATCACACAGCATCAGGCTGCACCTGCTGCGCTGTCCGCAGTAAAGAGACCTACCTCATCCGATATAGCTGATCTTGAATCGATGATCGGCGACTAATACAGCCCGAAATGAGAGGGACAGTAAATGAGAATCATACCTAAGAAAACCAAAGTAACGACCGAGCTCTTCAAGGGTATTTCGGTGCTTGATGTTATAGTTGCGATGTTTGGCGCACTGATCGCCATAGCGCTGGTCACATCAAACATTCCTTATGCGATCTGGATCGCGATAGGCGTTATAGCGTTATTTGTATTTCTGCTGATGCCGATGGACGACGAAAAGGTGTATATGATGTTCTTTCATTTTATACAGCATTTCGCAAGACCGTCTGTCGTTCAGGGCAAGGGCAAGAAGAAAAAGCCCTCCGAGGTCAATGTCAATGACATCACGCCCTTTACAGGCATCGAAGACCAGTACATAAGCTACAACGGCGAGTATTACGCTACTGTTATCGAGATATCCTCGATAGAGTTCCGCTTCTACTCCGAGATGAGGCAGAATTCCATCATCGACAAGAACCTCGGCGCGGTTATCCGTACTATTTCAGGCGATCAGACAGGTGCTTTCGTCAAGATCGACCGTCCCGTTATCTACGACGACTATGTCAAGACCGAGGAGAAGAAGATACAGGAGCTGAAGCAGGCGTGTCTTGATGACATGATAAACGAGGAGGAGCTGACCGAGCGTATCGGCATAATCCGCGACCGTATGGAGGAGATAGACCGCATCAACTTCACTGACAAGGTCTACCGTCCGTTCCACTATCTTGTTTTCTTTGACAAGAAAAAGCCCATACTCGCCGATCAGACAAGAAGCGCGGTATCCCAGCTTAACGGTGCGGGACTTCCCGTAAAGCAGCTTAAAGGCAAGGAGCTTGCAATATTTCTGAAATATCAGTACACACAGCTTTTCGACGAGCGTGAGGCTGACAAGCTTTCTCCTGAGGAATATATGGACTGGATCCTGCCCGAAAAGGTGGAGTTCCAGTCGCGTCTTATAAAGTACGACGGACTTATCACGCACACATTCAAGATCTACGATTATCCCATGATCGTTGGCAATGCATGGGGCGCAAGACTGTTCAATATTCCGAACACCCGCGTTGTCATGAAGTTCAAGCCTGTTGACCGTTTCCAGTCGATAAAGCGTATCGACCGCGCTATCGATGAGCTTCGCGGACAATCTGGCGAAACGGGCAAGGTATCGCGTCTGATGGAGCTGAACGAGCATATCGCTTCGCTGGCGGAGCTGCTCTCCACGCTGCAGAGCGACAACGAGACCCTGTTTGATACAAATACTTATGTAACTATCTACGATTACGAGCTGACCGAACGCTACAAGAAGCTTGCTGAGGGCGATAAGACTTCATCGGCAAGCTCCAGCCAGTATGTATCGCTCAAAAAGAAGATAAAGCGTACCCTTGCCGAGAACAGCTATAAGGTGCAGGATCTGTTCATGCAGACCTTTGACGCTTATGCAAGCTCGCACATTTCGGCGTTTGACGCATTCGGCAAAAAGAGCCGTGGAATACATTCCTCCTCCATTGCCGCAGCGTTCCCGTTCGTATATCCCACGCTCTGCGACAGAGATGGTATGTGCTTCGGCAGATCGGGCGGATCGCCTGTATTCGTAAACTTCTTCCAGCGCGACACCGAGCGCGTCAACTCTAACATGGCGATCATAGGTAAGTCGGGTTCAGGTAAGTCGTTTGCAACAAAGACCATCCTTTCAAATCTCGCTGCGGACAACAGCAAGATATTCATTCTCGACCCCGAGAACGAGTACGGCGCGCTTGCGAAGAATCTCGGCGGCAAGCTTATCGATGTTGGTAAGGCTACCGAGGGAAACCTCAACCCCTTCCACATCATTACTGCAGTTGCGGATGAGAATGACGACGGCGTAAACTCCAACAGCTTCAATGCGCATCTTCAGTTCCTTGAGGAGTTCTTCCGCACCATCATGCCAGGCGTTGAGAATGACGCGATGGAGTATCTCAACAACCTGTTCCCGCGACTCTATTCCGAGCGCGGAATAGATGCGGATACTGATCTGTCGCAGCTTCAGCCTGAAGATTATCCCATCTTTGATGACCTTTACGATAAGATACTTACGGACTTCCAGCTGTCCAGCAGCGAGTACACAAAGAAGAATCTGCGCGTGCTGCTGAACTATGTATCGAAGTTCTCGACAGGCGGACGTAACTCTCATCTGTGGAATCACGCGTCCTCTATCAGCACACTGGAGAACTTTATCGTGTTCAACTTCCAGTCCCTGCTTGCAAACAGAAACAACATCATCGCCAATGCGCAGATGATGCTGGTGCTGAAGTATCTTGACAACGAGATCATCAAAAACCGAGACTATAATATCCTTCACAAGGCTTCGCGCAAGATAGTCATCGTTATCGACGAGGCGCACGTTTTCATTGACGAAAAATACCCAATTGCACTGGACTTCATGTTCCAGCTTGCAAAGCGTATCAGAAAATACAACGGTATGCAGATCATCATTACCCAGAACATCAAGGATTTCGTGGGTACGGAGGAGCTTGCAAGAAAGTCCACCGCGATCATCAATGCCTGCCAGTATTCCTTTATCTTCCCGCTTGCGCCTAACGATATGCACGACCTGTGCAAGCTTTACGAAAAGGCGGGCGAGATCAACGAGTCCGAGCAGGAGCAGATCGTAAACAACCCGAGAGGCCGCGCGTTCGTTGTAACGTCGCCCTCAAGCCGTACCTGCGTTGACATCGTTGCAACGGAGGATATTCAGGATCTGTTTACAGAATAAAAGGAGCAACACCAATGAAAGGCATTTCAGGGCTTGCTGCGGTATTTCTCACGGCGGCGCTGCTGACGGGCTGCTCGGTGGAGGATACTTCGGCTGACAGGGTGCGTCAGAGCGGCAAGGTCCGCATCGCACTTGAGGAGGGCGCGGAGCTTACCGCGCTTTCGGAATATATCGCGGACAGCCTTGGCGTGGGTTCTGAGGTGATAACTGTCGACAAGGACAAGGCACTGAGCCTTGTAAAAAGCGGCAAGGCAGATATTGCGCTCGGCTTTTATCCCGAAAGTGACAACCCCGGGCTTGAATACTGCCTTTCGGTCCCGTTCCATCGCGAATATATGTACGCTGTATGTCCTGCCGATATCACGATAACAGCGTCAGATGATCTCTCGGATAAGCTGCTAGGCTGTGATGTTACGATGGAAAAGCGCAGCATCAGAGAGGCAACGATGCTGTCCGCAAAGGGCAGGATCTACTGTGAAGACGCACAAGCGGCGGTCGAGATGTTCGGCGAAGAAAGCCTGTACGCATTTCTTTGCTATGAGGACGAGGCATTTGATATGGTGAGCAGTGACAGCACGCTTAGGTGCTATGTCCTGGCAGATATCCGACCGCAGAATTATTGTGCGGTGGTCATGAGAGAAAACACACAGCTTTGCGGAGAGATAAACACCGCTATCGGCACATTCCTTGCAGGAGGTAATTGAATGAGCTATTTTGACGATCCTAAGAAAAGAGCTGCCTGGGAAAAGGAGCTTGCTGCGCTGAAAGCGGAAAAGGAAGCGCTTAAAAGTGTCCCGCCCGAGGCAAGGGCTGCGGTCGCTAAGAGCATCGAGAAATCTATGAACGACACGCCCACACGCGAGAGGATCACCTATGCCCAGCTGCTCATGGAAGAAAGCATGGCGATACAGGCTAAAAAGAACAGGGTGGCAGAGCGTACTCTTGAGAAAGAGGCAAGCTTTGAGATGTAAGCTTTGTGCGCTGCTGCTGGCAGCGCTGCTGCTTTTTGTGCCTGTTACGGCGTATGCCGAAACCATTGAGAGCTCTGATATCATGCTTGAACTGAATGAAGATGTCAGCATTTCATATGATGTAGACTCGCAGCTGTACACATACTTTTTCAAGGACGGCGCAAGCTTTACGGCATCGGAGGACCTTTCGCTCGGTCCTGTTACGACTGTAGTCCTGATGCTGTTTACGGATGACGAAAGTGTGGATATCATGCTCACTCGTGACGGTAAGCCCTATGCTTATGATGGCGACGCTCTTATCGACGAGTCGGGCGAATACAGGATCACGATAACCCATACGCTCCCTGACGGCGAGCAGGTGGCATTGGATTACAGCGTCAAGATAATAACCTACGACGAGATGGAGGAGTCTGTCGGGAACAGTACCGAAACGGGCAGGATAGAGCTTCAGATGGCGGACGGCGGATATTCCGCCAGCTTCGGGGATCAGGGAGAGGTATTCTGTTCAGTCGCGGACGGCGAGCTTTCGGCTGTACCTGTAAAGCTTACTGTTGGCGAAATGCTGGGGTGCACTGTTGTCCGAAACGGCAGCAAATATGCGTTCCCTTCGGATGGGCTATTTACAGAGGACGGTATGTACAGCGTTACGTTGACCGCGGTCTATGATGATGGTATCGAGATAAGATATCTGTCGTTTGCTGTGTGTACTGCGCCATCTCCGTTGCTGGGAATATATTTCCCGCCCTATGGATATGAGATAGACAGCGTGCTGCTTGACGGAGAGGAGTACCCTTTTGGCAAGAGCGTATGCCGTTTTACCGAAGACGGCAGCTATCAGATAAGCTACAACAACGGCAAGGAGCACAAGATGACCGTGCTGACACGCGATACTACTCCGCCTGTGCTGTATTTCAACGGCGGCAGCGAGCTTGTGTTCGAGGATGATGTCGAGGTGAGCGCTGATGCTCCGTGCACGATAACGATCTACAAGAACGGCGAAAATATATATAACGATACGGTGCTTCGCGGAAACGGTATCTATCGCATCACGGCGACTGACGATGCAGGCAACACCACAACGGCGCGTGTAGAAATAACTGCGCCATCTGCGGTAAATCCTATGCTGTTTGCGTTTATCGGGGCGGCAGCTATCGTAGGCATCGTGGTATATGTCATCCGAGAAAAGAAAAAAGGACCGGTGGTGAGATAAATGTCAAAACGCATATTATTAAAGCTTTCAGCGGCAATACTTGCGCTGGGCATGATGCTTTCTGCCGGTGGCTGTGCATCTCTTTTTGCTGACCTTGCGGTAGATCAGAACGCCTCCAAAGAGGAAGATCCGGATCTTGAGTGGGGTGGAAAGAATACAAGGCGGGTCGAGGTCGTAAACGAATATAACAACGGCTTGAATCAGCACTATCGCGATGCGTTTTACATTGACGAGTCCAAGGCGGTAAAGACTGAAATAGAGGAATTCCACCTTGTTGGTCTGGCGTCAAGCTATACGGTCTACTATTATACGGCGACCGCAAACCCATCCAATAGCTCTGCGACAGGTACAGGATACTACTGCCTTGCCGCTTATGATTTTGAGGCAGGTATATATCGCGTGCTTCTGGAGGGCTATTACGACAAGGAAAACGGAAATGCGGCGTTTGCGTATGATGTGTACAATCCGCAAGGGTCTAATATGGGCGGAAGCTGCTTCGGATGTATAGGAAACAACAGCTATTTCGATCTGTGGTTAGGCTCGTATCATGGTGATGACTCGGTGTACAGCGTAAGTATTTTTGATATCTTCTATATTTCCGAAGGCGATCAGGAAACTATCGAAGACGCGGTCGGCGGACCGTGCGTGTGCATCGATATAGCTCTGATCGACAACGACAACCGCAGACTGGCTGCCGCATATATGAATGTTGAGCAGCTTGAGGAAGAAACCGAGGACGAAGACACGACCGCGACGATCGCTGTATTCGATATTGAATTTGACGATTCTGAAGAAGATATCGTGCATGATGTTGATCTTATGCGCAGGAATGTGCCGATGGATATCGATAATGTAATATCCTCGGCAATAGACCATGCGACAGAGTTTTCGGGCGTCGTTTATACTTATAACTACGAAGAGGATGCAAAAGGCATCTCTATGTACCGCAATACTCCGATAGCGACCCTGGCCAGAAAAGCAGAAACGATATTCAGTGATTACAGAAACAGGGACGAGTCGCTGGAGTCTTTTACGGTGCGCCTTTTTGATGATATGCTGTATATATACTTCCTTTTTGATGACCGCATCGCAGTGTCGAGTGCAACAATGAGGGATGACGGCAGATATTCGTATAGTTATGCGGGTAAATTCAACATCGTGCCGAGCGAAACATACATAAGCTTTGACGATTGCAATTCGATCGATATAACAGACAGCGAGCACATCTACGCGTGCAGTATGAGTGGTCTGTACGATGTGGAGCTGAACGAGGAAGCGGAGCTTTTGCTTGAGGGCGCTTATTATGCGATGGGTACTACCGACGGAAAGAACTATACTCTTATAGGCTTTCCCGAAACAACGCATAACGTGACGACCAACACCTACATCAATGATGAGCTTGTTTCAAGTAAATCCGAGCAGGTAGAATATTCTATCAATGATATGCCGTTTGCAAAGGTATATAAAACTGAATTGTAATCAAAAAAGCTCCCGTAAAAGGGAGCTTTTCTGTTATTGTGATACAGCCGTATCATGCGGCAGATCGTGCTTCGGGAATTTCCTGCGCATTATTATAAAGCAGATAAAATGCGCGATAAATGTTATCGCCCAGGACAGCGGATAGGACAGGAACAGCATAAATTCCGTATGGTACTCGGGTATGGTGAATATCGTGAATATCCAGAGTATCCTCAGTCCGCACGCGCCCAGCAGCGATACTATCGTAGGTGCAACGGCATAACCCATTCCGCGTATCGCACCAACGATGCAGTCCATCAGACCGCAGGTGAAATAGAACACGCAGACAAGGCTCATACGGGTGAGTCCGGGCGGGATTATTTCGGGACGAGGGTCGTAGATGCTGAGCAGCGGTCCGCCGAAGAGGTACGCGAGGTTTCCAAACACAAGACCCGTTACCGCCGCACACGCGCAGGCTATCACCGCGATACGGTTTATACGGCTGTACTTTGCAGCGCCGATGTTCTGGCTGACGAAGGTCAGCGCGCCCTGTGAGAAAGAATTCATTGACACCCACACAAAGCCCTCGATGCTTGCGGCGGCTGCGCTTCCCGACATGACTATCGAGCCGAAGCTGTTTATCGACGACTGGATAACTACGTTGGACAGCGAGAAAACTACGCCCTGAAAGCCTGCTGGAAGTCCGATGCCGAGTATCTTCAGGGTTATCACGCGGTCAAGACGGAGCTTTTTGAGATCGAAATGGAAAGCGTCGCTCTCCTTTACAAGGCAGCGGATGACGAGGAAAGCCGAAACGCACTGCGAGAGTACAGTAGCAAGCGCAACACCTGCAACGTCCATCTTTAAAAGGATAACGAAAATAAGATTAAGCACAACGTTTATCACGCCCGAAAATGCGAGGTAATAAAGCGGACGCTTTGTGTCGCCTTTTGAGCGCAGTATCGAGCTTCCGAAGTTGTATATCATCATGGCGATCATACCGCCGAAGTAGATGCGCAGGTACACGGTGGACAGCTCCAGCACCTCGGGCGGGGTGTTCATCATTATCAGCATCTTGTCCGCAAAGATGACGCCCACGACAGTGAGTATCGCGCCGCTTATCACGCTCAGGAGTATCGAGGTATGTATCGTTTTGTTCACGCGCTCGTTATCGTTTGCGCCCATGTAGCGCGAGGTCATAACGTTTGCACCGGTGGAAAGTCCGAGGAAAAGGTTTGTGATAAGGTTTACGAGCGACGTGGTCGAGCCGACCGCGGCAACGGAGTTTTCCGAGCCGAAGTTGCCCACAACGATTATATCGGCGGCATTGAACAAAAGCTGCAGCACGCTTGAGAGCATAAGCGGAAGCGTAAGCCTAAGAAGCTTCGGTAGTATCGCGCCGCTGCACATATCTATCTCATATTTTTTTACTGCCATTTTACGGCGCTCCTTTCTTTTCAAATCAGTAGGGTGACCGATCGTCAGGTCGCTTTATTTCAATAGTAAGTATACGCCTATTCGTGTAAACTGTCAATATCAATATTTCACAAACTAAAGCGCGCGGAGATCGCCTTTTTTGACGGTAGCAACCCCTTAAAAAACGCAGATTTCGACAACGATATGTATAATAAAGCTATAATATTACTGTAGGTATCTGACTTTGGCATGAAAAAGCGGAGCATTAGCCCCGCTTTTTCTATCAGAAATAAAACAGATCCTCGAATTTTTGTCCAGCGCGATGCACAGGATAAGCGCAAGCTTTGCTGTGGGGGCTGAACTGTCCTGTTTCGAAAGCATCCTCGTGAAAATGCTGCGAATATTACTGTCACCCTTTTTGCCGCACTGAATATTATGTAGTAGCAAAGAAACGGCAGGAGGTGACGACAGTGCGCAGGGGAAGAAAGCATCGCAGCGGTAGATGTGCGACATTTGCGCTTATAGCGTTTTTCGGTGCGGTGATGTGCGTTGCGTTCTTTTCGCTGAAGTTCCTGCTTTTCATCGTTGCGCTGCTGTTTATCGTGCTTGGTCTGTTTCTGATAAGGCTTTGAAAGGAGTTACATATATGAAGATAGTTGTTGTCAGGAGTCCTAAGCTTTTTGCAGGTGTTCTCAGAGCGATGTTCGGCATCAAAAAGCAGCGTGCTGAGGATTAGATTATGGCGGGGGAAGAAATTCCCCCATATTTTTTAAAAAAGTACTTGAAAAATAACTTTGTTCATGGTATAATTTAAGCTGTGAACGGAGGGATGGCTTATGTATAAGGTTTCATTTACCGGATATCGTCCTGCAAAGCTGCCGTTTTTCGGCGAGGATGATCCTTTGTGCGTGGATCTGAAAGAGCGTATCGCGGCTGAGATAACACGACTTGCGGACAGCGGCGCGACAGAGTTTTACTCGGGTATGGCGCTCGGAGTTGATATGTGGGCTGCCGAGGCGGTGCTGAAGCTGCGCGAGAGCCGCCCTGAGATCACGCTCACCGCTATGATACCCTGCCGCGGACAGGAGATAAAATGGAGCGCAGCGGAGCAGCGGAGATATCACGAAATATTGTCGCAGTGCAGCAAGTGCATCTGCATAAGCCCCGAGTACACAAGGGACTGTATGCACAAGCGCAACAGGGCGCTTGTGGATATCTGTGACGTGCTGATAGCGGTCTACGACGGGCAGAGCGGCGGCACTAAATACACTTATGAATACGCGATGAAGCGCGGAAAAAAGGTCATCACCGTTGCGCCGATAGCATAAAAAATCCCCGAGATCACTCTCGGGGTGTTTTTTTAGTTCCACTGATATTTCTGGAGAACGTTTGTATAGATCTTCTTGTCATCGGGGCTTATCTCGATGCCCTTGATATTGAAAAGCTCGGAAACGGTCAGGAACTGGTATCCCTGCGCCTTGAGCTCGGGTATGAGTGTGTCCAGTGCCTCGACAGTCTTGTAGTTGCCCTCGGCGTCATGCAGAAGGATGATGCAGCCGTCGTTGACCTGCTTGAGGATGCTGCGCGAGCGCATCTCGACAGTGACTCTGTCCTCCCAGTCGTTGCAGCCGATGCCCGAGATAAAGGGAACATCGATATTGTCGAACATCCTGTCGCTCACCGAAATATAAGGCGGACGGAAGAACTTTGAACGCTCGCCTGTGATCTCGAATATCTTGTCGTCGGTGTAGTTGAATTCCTCGATGATCTCCTCGGCGGTCATAGCTGACATATTGGGGTGGGACTTGGAGTGGTTGTTTATCTCGCAGCCCATGTCATAAGCGCGCTTTACCACCTCGGCGGAAGCGTCGTTTATGTTGTTGCCGATAAGGAAGAACGATGCCGTTACATCGTGCTTTTCCAGCATATCGAGCACCTGTACGGTCGTTGTGGTGTTGGGTCCGTCGTCAAATGTAAGAGCGATATATTTTGTTTCCACGGGTACTTCCTCCTGTAACGTAGGCTCGGTCGATGTTGTAGTAGTTGTTGCGGTCGTGGCAGCCTCGGTCGCCGTTGTAGTTGTTGCGGCAGTTGTAGCCTCTGTTTCAGCAGGCTCGGGCGAGGTGGTCGTTGCAACGGTGGTAGTAGCTTCGGTAGTTGCAGCAGTCGTTGTTGCAGCGGTGGTCTGCTGAGCCTCCTCGGTGATGATATCCGAAGCCTCGGTGGTCTGTGCAGGCTTTGCCTCAAGCGTGCCTTCAACATTCACTGCTGTCGAGCCTCCGCAGCCTGTCAGCATAACAGCCGCAAGCAGCAGCGCGATAAATTTTGATGCCTTTTTCATTTTCTTATCCTTTCAGACCTCTTGACTGTCTGTCCATGTCCTCTACAACGATGTCGTATATCTCGCCGAGGGTAGCGCAGTATTCCAGCACCTTCCACGGCTCGTTTGTGTGGTAGTGTATCTTGATGGTGTCCTCGTCACCGACAGCGAGCAGGCTGTCGCCCTTGAAGTTCTTTACGAAGTAGTCGTAAACAACGTCCTCGTCAAGGTTTTCACCGTCTATAAGCAGCTGAGTGTCGTATCTGAATTCCAGCATGATGTTTTCCTTTCCTGAATATATGTATGGCGGCATGAGCTCATGCCGCCGTACTTTATCACTTAACTACGATATTAACTAACTTGTTGGGCACGGCTATCTTCTTCACGATAGTCTTGCCGTCGGTGATCTTCTGTACCTCGGGCAGGTCGAACGCCATCTTCTCAAGCGCATCTCTGTCGGTGTTGAGGGGAGCGTCGAAGTGCGCCTTTACCTTGCCGTTGATCTGAACAACGATCTCAACGGTGTTGTCAACGCAGAGAGCCTCGTCAAACTCTACCCACTTCTGCTCGTTCAGCACACCGCCGAAGCCCATAGTCTCGTACAGCTCCTCGGTGATGTGGGGAGCGAAGGGGTTCAGCATGATCAGCAGGTCGCGGTACTCAGCCTTTGTGAGAGAGCCGATCTCATCGATCTGGTTCAGCAGACCCATCATTGCTGCGATAGCTGTGTTGAAGCGCAGGTTCTCGATATCCTCGGATACCTTCTTGATGGTCTTGTGCATGGAGGAGCGCAGCTTGTCGCTGTAAGCGTCGCCGTCAACTACCTTCTCCTGCAGCTTCCATACTCTGTCGAGGAAGCGCTTGCAGCCCTTCATGCTGCTCTCGCTCCAGGGAGCTGCCTGCTCATAGTCGCCCATGAACAGAACGTACAGACGGAGAGTGTCAGCGCCGTACTCGTCAACAACGGTGTTGGGGTCAACTACGTTGCCGCGGGACTTACTCATCTTCTGTCCGTCAGGACCGAGGATAAGACCCTGCGCGGTACGCTTTGCATAAGGCTCGGAGGTCGTTACCTCACCGATATCGTACAGGAACTTGTGCCAGAATCTTGAATAGATCAGGTGGCGTGTAACGTGCTCCATACCGCCGTTGTACCAGTCAACGGGCATCCAGTAGTCGAGCGCCTCCTTGGAAGCGAGCGCCTCGGTGTTCTTGTTGTCGCAGTAGCGCAGGAAGTACCAAGAGGATCCTGCCCACTGGGGCATTGTGTCGGTCTCGCGGCGTGCGTCCTTGCCGCACTTCGGGCACTTGCAGTTTACAAAGCTGTCGATCTTAGCGAGAGGAGACTCGCCGTCGGAGCCGGGCTGGAAGTTGTCAACGGGGGGCAGTCTGAGGGGAAGCTCCTCATAGGGAACAGCAACCATACCGCAGTCTGCGCAGTGAACGATCGGGATAGGCTCGCCCCAGTATCTCTGGCGGTTGAATGCCCAGTCCTTCATCTTGAACTGAACGCCCTTTTCGCCGATGCCCTTTTCGCCGAGGAACTGAAGCATCTTCTCGATAGCGTCCTTCTTGTTGGTGATGCCGTTAAGAACGCCGCTGTTTACCATTTCGCCGTCGCCTGTGTAGGCCTCAACGGAGATGTCGCCGCCCTTGATTACCTCGATTATATCGATGCCGAACTTCTTTGCGAAGTCGTAGTCGCGTGTGTCGTGCGCAGGAACAGCCATGATAGCGCCTGTGCCGTAGCCCATCATTACATAATCCGCAACGTAGATCGGGATCTCCTTTTCGGTGATGGGGTTGATAGCGGTAAGACCCTCGATCTTAACGCCTGTCTTGTCCTTAACGAGCTGTGTGCGCTCGAATTCGCTCTTCTTTGCGCACTCTGCTTTATAAGCGTCCAGAGCGTCGATGTTTGCGATGGAGTCGCGGTACTTCTCGATAATGGGGTGCTCGGGAGCGATTACCATGAATGTAACGCCGTAGAGCGTATCGGGACGTGTGGTGTAGATGCGCAGCTGCTCGTCCTGCTCCTTGATGGAGAAGTTCACGAAAGCACCTGTGGACTTGCCGATCCAGTTCTCCTGCTGGAGTCGGATATTGGGCAGGTAGTCTACCTCATCCAGGCCCTGAAGCAGCTTGAAGTCGGTTGGTAGCC
>JAZQEQ010000183.1:0-4259 GCA_045539055.1 Oscillospiraceae bacterium
TAATCGGCGGCGGCGCGGCAGGAATGCTGTGCGCCGTTACTGCCGCCAAAAACGGGGCGAGGGTCGCGATACTGGAGCGAAACGACCGCCTCGGTAAAAAGCTTGCGATAACGGGCAAGGGTCGCTGTAACGTCTGCAACAACAGCGACAACGAAACGATAATGAAGAACATACCACGCAATGCGCGCTTTCTTTACAGCGCGCTTTCGCAGTTTTCGGCGGCGGACGTGATGGAGCTTTTCGAAAGCCTAGGCGTGCCGCTCAAGACCGAGCGCGGCAACCGCGTTTTTCCGCAGTCGGACAAGGCTTTTGACGTGGTGCAGGCACTGAAAAAGGAGATATCGCGGCTCAAGGTCGAGGTCATCTACGAGCAGTGCACCGCTCTTATAATAGAGGACGGCGAGTGCCTTGGCGCAAAGACGAAAAAGCGCGAGGTGAGAGCAAACGCGACTGTCCTTGCAACGGGCGGAAAGTCCTATCCGCTGACAGGCTCGGATGGCTTTGGATATACTCTCGCGCAGCAGGCAGGGCACACGATAATCCCGCCCGAGCCGTCGCTGTCCGCGATGGAAACAAAGGAAAAGCCGCTTGAAGCGGCAGGGCTTCAGCTTCGCAATATCTCGATGAAGCTTATGGACGGTGACAAGTGCATCTATGAGGACTTCGGTGAGCTTTATTTCATGAACTACGGCATTTCGGGTCCGACGGTGCTTAGTGCGTCGGCGCATATCCCGAAGATGGAGAGCGGACGGTATTCGGTTAGGGTGGACTTAAAGCCTGCGCTGACCGAAAAGCAGCTTGACGCGAGGATACTGCGCGACTTTGATGAGCGCAGGGGACAGCGCTTCGCGGACAGCCTGAGAGGGCTGCTTCCTGCGCAGCTCGTGCCGATGATAGTCAGAAACAGCGGAGTTTCGCCCGACAAAAAGGTGGACGAGATATCCAAGGCGGAGCGCGCGGCACTGCTGAAGGCGCTGAAGGAGCTGAGCTTCACGATAACTAAATTCCGTCCCATCGATGAGGCGATAATCACGCGCGGCGGAGTGTCCGTAAAGGAGATAAGCCCGAAAACGATGGAGTCAAAGCTGTGCAGGGGACTTTATTTCGCAGGCGAGATAATAGACTGCGACGCGTACACGGGCGGATTTAACCTGCAGATAGCGTTTTCTACAGGCTACGCGGCGGCTGTGGCGGCTTATTGATAAGAAAAAGAGCAGAATATCCTGCTCTTTTTTGTTACGTTTTCTCAGATGCTTCGTATAAACAGGCAAAGACCCCAAACACAAAACTGATTTTTTATGAGGTGAATATCATGCCGATCGTTAATTTAGGAAATTATTATAAGGAAGAACATAAAAATACCGTTACTCTCACCAATGACCAGGTAGTCAGCGCGCGTACAGAGGCGAATATATACCGCCAGTGCATCGAGGCAGGAAAAGAGCACTCGGGCTACAATACAAACAGGGTGATCGCAAACGCCGAGGCGCATCTTGAGGGCGTGTTCAGCCTTATGCTAGGTGAGAAGAAGGATTTTGATGATGTCACGGTGGACGATGTAAGAAAGATCGCGGACCGCTTTATCGTAGACGGCAAGCGTTATCCTACACGCGGCGAGGCACTCAACGAAAAGAATTTCCGCAATGCGCTGTATGAGATCTCCATGCTCACGACAGCAGGTCTTTCGTACAGCCACAATTCGCCTAAGGTGGGCTTTCTTGACGCAAAGAACGAGCCGCTGACGGTCTACCCCGATACCATGCTGCCTGAGGAGCCCAAGGAGGTCAAGGAGCCGAAGCGTCCCGGCTGGTTCAAGAGCGTTATGCACAAGCTCTTCAACTTTTTCAGCGGAACATTTGATAAGTACGATGCTGACGTAGAGGAATACAATGCGTATGTAAATGCTTATGATATCTACACCGAAAAGCGCAATGCTATCGAAAACGCTGTTAATGAGAGCAAGAAGCAGAGCGTTGATCTCTGGGATACTGCTGCAAAGGAGCTTGCAAACAAGGAGAACGTGGAGCTGAACAACCACAGACAGCGTGACTACTCCATTGCAGACGAGCTGCGCGTTAAAGCTAACGAAATAGCTGCTGCGGAAGATGCAATAAACAAGATCATGCAGCTTGATGATTCCATTTCAAACAAGGCGGACGCAAAAGCTCACGGAATAAATAGTTTGGCGGAGGCAATAAACAAGCTTACGCAGCTTGACGATTCTGCTGCAAACAAGGCGGACGAAAACGATCACGGAATAAATGATCTGGTGGAGGCGTTAAACACCGACAGACAGCTTGATGATTCTGTTGCAAACGAGGTGCGCTACAAGCAGCTCGCAACTACTGCTGCGATAAAGGCAGCCATTGAAAACAACAAGGATCTGGAGATGCAGTGATACGATACGGATCGTATGGCGGAACGTATTTGTGAAAAAGCTGTTGCGTTTTACCTGCTCGTGCGTATAAGATAACAGAAACTCAAAAATAAAATTATGAGGTGAGGATATGCTTACAGTTGATTCAAAAAAGTTATATAATGAAAATACCGCTGATCTCGTGAGAAGTGTTTTCGATTATGAGGGTATAGTTTCAGGACCCAGGGCATACGCTGACCTGTACCGTAAGGGCGCACAGGAAAACAAGGCAAACTGGGATTACGATTATGTTGCAAAGCAGCATATCGACGCTCATCTGGGCGGCGTTTTCGGCACGATGCTTGGTAAAGACGGACTGCGTACCGATGATCTGACTGTACAGGATGTAAGGGATATCGCAGACCGCATCTGGATCGACGGAAGTCGTTATGATATCCGCGGCGACATGATAAGCGATGCCAACTACAAGAATGTAATTTCCGAGATAGCAATGCGCGTATCCATGAGCTTTTCAGGCAATGTCAAGGGTCCGAGCGTGGGATTCCTTGATAAGGATAGTATGCCGTTCAATGTAGAGCTTGACGCATTTGTAGTAAATGCACCGGAGGAAGTGCCTGTTCCGAAAGCGCCCGGTTTTTTCAAGAAGGTAATGAACAAGCTTTTCGGCGCATTCAAGTCGGATATCAAGGCTTATGACGAACAAAAGGAAGCGCGTGCGGCTTATGAGAAAGCGATGGACGACTACGAGGATTATTGCTATGGAATGAAGCACCGTTCCGAGAAGAACGTCGAATCCTCTGCCAGACTCCATGCAGAGAGCACAAACGATCTCTTCGGCAAGGAGAAGATCAGCTTCAGCGAGATGACCGCATCTGCCGAAAAGACGACCGAAGCCGTAAAGGACGAGATCGCAAAGGAAAAGGTATCTGAACTGTGATGATAGCACTTGAAAAGGGGCAGGAAAACTGCTCCTTTTGTATTTTTTCGGAAAACCCCTTGACAACAAGGGAAATATAGGATATAATATGTTCTAATGAGATATCACTGTAATGTTTTAAAGCGTTTTCGGTGATACGGGGTATGTTTTTCGTCATACCCTTTGGGAAGATGAGTATTTGCAGAGTCTTTCCCAGCAATTATCACGCAGCTTGACGCTGCATTATTGATTGAGTTAAAAGCTCAAATTTTATAAGTTGGTTACTTCATAACCACAATTGCGCTTTCGGCGCAGACTTGTGAAACGGTCAATAAGAGAGTAGTAAAAGTTTAATTACTTAGTGAATTGCTATATAGACTCTGATAAACCCGAATCTTACCCTGTATGTGGTATACTGTTCTTTTGGCGGTATTCTGTATTTTATTGGATAAGTGTAACAAGCTGTGTTTTGCGCACAGCTTTTTATTTTTTTCAGGAGAATCTTTATGGAGCGTTTAGACCAGAACAGAGCGCCTATCTATGAGGCGCTGCAGCAATTCCGACAGATGCGCGTGGTGCCGTTTGACGTACCGGGACATAAGCGCGGCAGAGGCAATCAGGAGCTTACGGACTTCCTCGGTCAGCAGTGCGTGTCGGTGGACGTAAACAGCATGAAGCCGCTGGATAACCTGTGCCATCCTGTGTCCGTTATCCGCGAGGCGGAGCAGCTTGCGGCAGAGGCTTTCGGCGCGGCAGAGGCATTCCTCATGGTCGGAGGCACAACAAGCTCGGTGCAGAGCATGGTGCTGACGGCGTGCAAGCGCGGCGACGAGATAATACTTCCTCGAAACGTGCACAGAAGCGTTATCAACGCGCTCATCCTGTGCGGCGCGGTGCCTGTTTACGTTAATCCCGAGGTAGACCACAGGCTCGGTATCTCGCTCGGAATGAAGCGCGAGCAGGTGG
>JAZQEQ010000184.1:0-2177 GCA_045539055.1 Oscillospiraceae bacterium
CGTAGTTTCCGAAGTGGCTTCCGCCGATGCACATTCCTGGAGCGTAAGGCTCCAGCGAGCCGCCCTCCCAGCCAAGCGCCTGAGCATCTCTCTTGGAAATGAAATTGTTCGGCAGACAGCCGTAAAGGTGGATATAAAGCGCTACATCGTCCTTTGTGGTGTATGTTCCGTCAGGGTCGAGATAAGGCTCATCCTCGACAGGATCAGACTCAACAGGTGCCTCGGTCGTTGTTGCAGCAGTCATAGGCTCTGTGGTCGTCGCTGTTGTCGTGCTTTCCGTGGTGGTCTGCTGTGTAGTTGTAACAGCAGTAGTCTGCTCAGATGTAAAATCGTCAAATTCCGCCTGAATATCAGACATTATCTCGTCGCCGATGCTGTTTACAACATCGTTGACCGTTTGCTTTACCTGTTCGCAGCCGACAAAGCTGAAAAGCATCATCGCCGCAAGCAGTACACTCAGTAACTTTTTCATAGCGTCCTCCTTTTAGCACTTGCAGTAAACAACGGCATAGTCAAACGGGGAAACAGTGATCTTACCGTCCTTTATGCCCTTGCCGTAGCGGTCAAAGCCTACCTCAAAGTCAGTGAACATCTCGGTATGATCGTTCTTTATCTCAAAGGTATGACCCTGTGTGGACTTGTTGAGGTAGATTATAGCTGCATCGCGGGTGATCTTGTCGCAGCGCGCGAATACAACATGCTTGTCAGTAACTTCTATGAAGCGCAGGTCGCCCTGCTCAAAGGCACGGGAGCCCTTGCGCACTGCGGAAAGCTGCTTTGTGAAATCGATAAGGTCGAGATTTTCCTTGCCCCACGGATAACAGCGACGGTTGAACGGGTCGCGGTAGCCCTCCATACCAGCCTCGTCGCCGTAATAGATGGACGGGATACCCGGCAGGAAGAACTGAAGCACCATCGCACACTTAAGCAGCGTAAGACCGTACAGATACTGCTGCTCGTTGAGATAGCGCTCGCTCTGCCAGTCCTTGTCGTGCCAGCCTACTTCCTCACCGCCAAGACGTGTCAGCGCACGCTCTGTATCATGCGTGGAAAGGAAGTTCATCAGCATATCTATCGAGGGCTTGGGATAATGATCCATAATGGTCAGTATTCCATCGCGGAAAGCATTCGCATCGGAATACTTAACATAGTTAAGAATGGCCTCTTTAAAGGGATAGTTCATAACGCTGTCAAGCTGACCACCTGTGAGGTAGCGTCTGCGTACACCGTAGCTCTCCTTGTTGGATGCGTCCTCCCATACCTCGCCGTAGATTATCTTGTCCTCACCCATCGCCTTTACAGCCTTGTTGAGATTGTCAAGGAACTCGTCGGGAAGCTCGTCCGCAACGTCAAGTCGCCAGCCGCACGCACCAAGCTTTATCCACTTCTGGAGTATGCCTCCGTCGCCACAGATATAGTTAGTATACTGCTCGTTGTTCTCATTTACGTTGGGAAGCGTTGTAATACCCCACCAGCTCTCGTACTTGTCAGGATAGCCTGTGAAGCTGTACCAGGGGAAATAGGGCGAATTTCTGTCACGATATGCGCCTGTGTTGTCGCCGTATCTGCCGAACTTGTTGAAATATATGGAGTCAGCGCCTGTATGCGAGAAAACACCGTCCAGAATAACGCTGATACCCATTTCCTTAGCCTTTTTGCACAGCTCCTTGAAATCCTCCTCGTTACCGAGCAGAGGGTCTATCTTCTCGTAATTTGCAGTGTTGTAGCGGTGGTTTTCATGAGCCTCAAAGATAGGGTTGAGATAGATAACTGTAACACCGAGGCTCTTGATATAAGGCAGCTTTTCAATGATACCCTGAAGATCTCCGCCGAAGTAGTCATTGTTGCGCACTACACCCTTTTCGTCAGGCTTATAGTATGGTGTATCGGACCAGTTCTCGCGCATTATTCTGTCAGACGGAACGCCTTCGTGGGGCTTGCCGCTCTTTGCAAAGCGGTCGGGGAAGATCTGATACATGATACCGCCGCGTATAAACTCAGGAGTATACAGATTTTCATCGAAAACAGTCAGCTGGAAAAGCTCCTCGCCCTCGAAAACACCCTCGGACGCACCATGACGCTTGATGTAGCGGCGTTTGCCGTCAAGGATACAGGTGAAATAATAGTGGTGCAGGCCAAGTCGGGGGCCAAGGGGGGTTAGGGAGACAAGGCCTGAT
>JAZQEQ010000185.1:0-6251 GCA_045539055.1 Oscillospiraceae bacterium
GAGGCCAGCGGTCTTAGAAAGACGAGACCTGATAACAACTCCTTGGCTCACAGAACGACATGGCTACGATCCGACTTGTGGCAGTTTCCGCGGCATCGTCGCTGGGAGCGTCCGTTTCCGCGTTCGACATAATCCCCTATCTCACCTACCCCATGCTGCTGCTCGTAAGCTCGCTGGTGTATATCTTCCTTATTCCTGAGAAAAAGGCCTGACAAAAACGAATGCCTGTCGGAACTCTTCCGACAGGCATTCTTATTAACAACTAAACGCGCGCTGAATAACTTCGCTTCTGCGTAACCCCTGCAATCACACTCGACGACCGCGACGCGGTTTCGCACAACGAAAGTCTCCTGCGCGATTTTACTTCCGCAGTCGACGACCGCGACGTGGTTTTGCACAACGAAAGTCTCCTGCGCGATTTCACCCCCGCAGTCGACGACCGCGACGTGGTTTTGCACAATGAAAACCTCCTGCGCGATTTCACCCCCCGCAGTCGACGGCTTCGACGCGGTTTTGCACAACGAAAGTCTCCTGCGCGATTTCACCCCCGCAGTCGACGGCTTCGATGCGGTTTCGCGAAGCGAAATCGGGTTTCCTTAAGGGAAAACCGAAGCGAGAACTGCCGCAGAACAAATAAAAAGGACGCTTTTTCAGCGTCCTTTTTATTTGGTCGAGATGACAGGATTTGAACCTGCGACCTCCGCGTCCCGAACGCGGCGCTCTACCAAACTGAGCCACATCTCGGTAAAAATTAGCCCCCATCGTGCGATGGAGGCCGTTTGGTTGGGGTGGAAGGATTTGAACCCTCGAAATGGTGGAGTCAGAATCCACTGCCTTACCGCTTGGCTACACCCCAGTGACTTAACGAAATAGATTATACCACATCGAAAAGGATTTGTCAATAGTTTTTCCAAAATTTTTTTGAAATATTCGCAGGAGGCACAGAAGAACTCAACATAAGCAGAAAAATGTGGCAAAAGTCCCGAATTTGCACTTGATAAAAGGAAATATTTATGGTAAAATGAAAGAGTACGCTTTTTTGTAGCATTGGAAAAAAGAAGCGCGGCTCTGTGCGTTTTCCCGCCGTGTCAGGGTAAGTGCGCGGCTCGCTTCGTGTGTGAAAGGAGTTAATCAAAAAATGATAGTTAAACCTAAGGTAAGAGGATTTATATGCACTACCGCCCACCCTGTGGGCTGCGAGGCTGCCGTGAAGCAGCAGATAGAATACGTAAAGAGCCAGCCTAAGACAAACGGCCCGAAAAAGGTGCTGGTAGTCGGAAGCTCTATGGGCTACGGACTTGCAAGCCGTATCTCCGCAGCGTATTCCTGCGGCGCAGCGACCCTCGGCGTGATGTTCGACAAGGAGGCAAGCGGTAACAAGACAGGTACCGCAGGCTGGTACAACACCAAGGCTTTCGAGAAATTCGCGGCTGCTGACGGACTTTATGCAAAGACCGTAAACGGCGACGCTTTCTCGGATGAGTGCAAAAAGCAGGTCATCGACCTTATTAAGTCCGACTTAGGCAAGGTAGATATGGTGGTTTATTCGCTCGCATCCCCCAGACGTGCTGTCGGCGAGGTGGTTTACAGCTCCGTGCTTAAGACAACAGGCGACAGCTACACCAACAAGTCCATCGACCTCAGAAACAACACCGTTTCCGAGGTGACCATCGAGCCTGCGACAGAAGAAGAGATCGCGGCCACCGTTAAGGTAATGGGCGGCGAGGACTGGGAAGCATGGATCGACGCGCTCAAAGCCGCTGACGTTATCGAGGACAACGCCGTTACCGTTGCCTATTCCTACATCGGTCCGAAAATTACTCACCCGATGTATTTCGAGGGCTCTATCGACAGAGCAAAGGCTCACCTTTTTGAGACCTCAAAGAAGCTGACCGAGAAATATGCGGACAGCAATATCAAAGCGTACATTTCCGTCAACAAGGCACTGGTGACCCAGTCAAGCTCCGCTATCCCGATAGTACCGCTGTATATCTCTATACTGTACAAGGTAATGAAGGCTAAGGGAGTTCATGAGGGCTGCATCGAGCAGATGTACCGTCTGTTCAACCAGAAGCTTTACGCAGGCGCGCCCGTTGTTGACGAGCAGGGAATGATCCGTCTTGACGATCTTGAGATGCAGCAGGATATTCAGGACGAGGTAACAAAGCTCTGGGACGGTCTCAATGCCGATAACTTCAAGGACTGCACAGACCTTGACGGCTATTGGAGCGACTTCTATGAGCTGTTTGGTTTCGGAATGGACGGAGTAGACTACGACGCAGACGTTGAGGTCTGAGCCAAAGGCTCAGACCAATGAGGAATAAGGAATTAGAAATGAGGAATTGTTGTGTCGGCTAACGCCGACATATTGCAAAACGGCTCCGCCGTGACCCGGTGGGCAATCAAATTGTTGCAGCGTTGCGGCGAAGCCGCTTTCAGATACGTCGCGAAGCGACACTGACATTCCTCACTCCTCACCCCTCATTCCTCACTTTTTTCACTCCTCATTCCATTTGGTATGAAAGATGTTTATATTTAAAGCAAAAAAGAAAGAGCAGACGGATGAGCTCCACCACGAATACGGAGTCATCCGCAACTGCTGCTATATTCTGCGCGCGTATAAGAAATATCGTCCGTCGATGATATTCTATCTTATACTGGGCGGTATAACAGGCGCTTCGATGGGCTATATCTGGACTATCATCGGAAAGCTCGTTATCGACATGATAGAGCAGCAGCAGAAAAACCCCGAAAAGGATATCATGCCGCTTTTGTACCTCATCATCGGTACTACCGTTGTTGAGTTCGTGATGATGTGGCTGAATACCCTTGTATCAAAAAATCTCGACCTCGGATTTACATTTACGCGACTTAAGCTCACCAAAGAACGCATCGCAAAGTCCATGAGCATGGAGTACGAGCTTCTCGAGACCCCCGATATGCTGGACAGGCTTCAGAAAGCAAAGCGCGCTACGGGCTTCCAGTACGGCGGCGTTGAGGGACTTATGCGCGATATGTGGAACTTTATGGTGCAGTTCACCTCGGTCATCACCGCGGTGTCCATTATATGCACACTGAATATCTGGCTGGTGCTGATAATACTGGTGCTGTCGTTTATCCAGTTCGAGTATTTCGACTATATCCGCATAAAGGATAAGGAGATAATGTGGGACGCTATGGCAGGCACATGGCGCAGGCTGGAGTATATGCAGACCGTTTCCACAGACTTTACATACGCAAAGGATATCCGCCTTTACGGCATGAAAAGCTGGCTGTCCAAAAAGCACAGCGAGGTAAACGACGAGGAGCTCGCGCGCTGGGTGCAGAGCCGTACCTACTGGCAGTACAACAGCCTGTTTTCGTCAGGCATCTCGCTCATCAGAAACGGCATCATCTACGGCTGGCTGATATGCGATATGCTGTACGGCGGCATGAGCATCGGTGACTTTACTCTGTATGTCGGAAGTGCCGCGGCGATGTCGGGAAGCGTGAACTCCTTCCTGCAGTCGATAGGCGGCATGAGAGAGCGTTCCTCGCGTATGGACGACTTCCGCACATTCATGGATATCCCGTTCGGTGACGAGGGCAAAAAGACCGTCCCTGTGCCGAAAACGGACAAGTATGTGTTCGAGTTCAAAAACGTTTCGTTCCGCTATCAGGGACAGGAGACCTACGCGCTGAAAAACCTGAACCTTACGCTCGAAGCAGGTCAGAGGCTTGCTGTAGTCGGACTCAACGGCGCAGGCAAGACAACGTTCATAAAGCTTCTGTTAAGGCTTTACGACGTTACCGAGGGCGTTATCCTCTGCAACGGAATAGATATCCGCGAGTTCGACAGGAACGAGTATTTCAGGCTGTTTGCGCCTGCGTTTCAGGAGGTAGAGGTGTTTGCGTTCCCGCTGTCGGAGAACATCTCCATGACCACTGCCGACGAGACCGACAAGGCAAAGGCGGAGGAGTATATCCGCGCCGCTGGCATGGGCGAGAAGCTTGACAAGCTCCCTGACGGCATGGATACCGAGCTTTTAAAGGTGCTGTACGACGACGGCGTTGACCTGTCGGGGGGCGAAAAGCAGAAGCTTGCACTTGCGCGTGCGCTGTACAAGGGCGCGCCTGTCGTGGTGCTGGACGAGCCGACTGCGGCGCTCGACGCGCTTGCAGAGTACAGGCTGTACCAGAGCTTCAACGGCATGATAGGCGAAAGATCCGCCGTGTATATCTCGCACAGACTTTCTTCAACGCGCTTCTGCGATACCATCGCGATGTTCGTAAACGGCGAGATGGTGGAGCACGGCACGCATGACGAGCTGCTCGCAAAGGGCGGCGCGTATGCAGATATGTTCCGCGTGCAGGCACAGTATTACATCGAGGACGAAAACGAAACACCTGTTTCTGTAAACGCAGAGGAGGTGAGCGTCAATGGCTGAGATGTCTAAAAAAGAACAGCCCAAAACAAAGGGCGTTGTATGGAAAACGCTGAAATACTTCTTCCCTGTCGCTTGGAAGTTCGACAAGAAGTATTTCATACTCTCCGCGATAAACGTTATCGTTGCGGCGGCTCTGCCGTTCGTCGATATCTTCATCCTGCCGCTGCTGGTGGACGCGCTCTGCGCCGAAACGCGCGATGTCGCGCTGATATTCACCTACGCAGGACTTATGGTGGGTCTTGACGTTATCGTGGGACTTATAAACTCGCAGCTGACTATCCACCTTGAAAAGTACGAGGACAAGTTCCTCAACTTCCAGGCTGAGCAGATAGCCGACCGCTGCATGGAGATAGACTTTGCGCTCACCGAGAATAAGGAGTGCCTTGACCAGATAAACAAGGCGCGCGAGGGCAAGGACTGGTCGGGAGGAATACACGGCATCGCCAAGGCATTCTTCCAGATAGTGCAGAACGTTATCAAGATATGCGGCGTCGTGACGGTGCTTGCGATAAGCGCGCCGTGGCTGCTGCTGATAATCGGCGTGCTGCTCCTTATCTCTACGCTGATAAATGCAAAGAAAAACAAGATAGAAGTAAAATACTTCTCGGACCTTGCAAACATCAACCGTGTGCTGTGGTATGTTTCGCACGAGATAGAGGACTTCCGCTTCGGCAAGGACGTGCGCCTTTACGGCGCGGCAGGAACGCTTGTTGCGCGTGCCTCGCAGCAGATGGACAGGCTGAACGCGTTCTTTAAAAAGAAGGCAGACGAGCGCTATCCGCTGGATATACTTGACGTCGTTGTAGGCGCTCTGCGCGACTTCGGAACATATCTGTACCTCGGCGCGCTTGCTATCCTCGGTCACATCACGATAGGCGTTTATTCTCAGCTGACCACCTCGGGCGGAGTGCTCAATGCTTCGCTTCAGGGTGCGGTGTTCGGACTTCAGGACATCGTAAAGCGCTGCAACTACGGCTACGAGATAGTAAAGCTGATGGACTATCCTCCTATGCTGCAGAAGGGCGACAAAAAGGTGGAGAACCTCGAAAAGCCGCACGAGATAGAGTTCAGGAACGTAAGCTTCCACTACCCCAACACAAAGGTTCAGGTGCTGAACAACGTTTCTATCAAGATAAAGGCGGGAGAGCGCCTGTCTGTCGTGGGACTGAACGGCGCGGGCAAGACCACGTTCATCAAGCTCCTCTGCCGTCTGTACGACTGCGACGAGGGCGAGATACTGCTTGACGGCGTGAATATCAAGGAATACGACTATGACGAGTATATGAAGCTTTTCAGCGTGGTGTTCCAGGACTTCCGTCTGCTGAGCTTCACGGCAAAGGACAATATCCTGCTCGGCAAGGACGACACGGACGAGAGCGTTGACGAGATGTTCAGAAAAGTCGGACTTCTCGACAAGGTCAACAGCCTGCCAAAAGGCCGCGATACTATGATGTTCCGTCAGTTTGACCGCGACGGTGTTCAGCTTTCGGGCGGCGAGCAGCAGAAGATGGCGATAGCGCGTGCGCTCTACAAGGACGCGCCCGTCGTTATACTCGACGAGCCTACGGCGGCACTCGACCCCGTGGCTGAGTACGAGATATACTGCAAGTTCAATGATCTTGTACAGGATAAGTCTGCGATCTATATTTCGCACAGACTGTCAAGCTGCAAGTTCTGCGACCGCATAGCGGTATTCAGCGAGGGCACCATAAAAGAGCTAGGCACGCACGACGAGCTCGTGCATAAGCCTGATGGCATATATGCTGAAATGTTTAGTGCTCAGGCGCAGTATTACGTTTAATTGACAATTGACAATGTACAATT
>JAZQEQ010000186.1:0-5687 GCA_045539055.1 Oscillospiraceae bacterium
CTGAACAGTAATGCTATTGCGATAATAAACATTGCTTTTCCAAAAGCTTTCCCGTAGGCTGATTTATCCGTAACTTTTGTTTGGTGGTAATCGTGAATTAAATCAGTTTTACCTCTGTATATTGCAATGCCCATTCCTATAAAAATCACTGCAACTATAAACATAATAATAGAGTACAACAACATATTGTTACCTCCACAAATTCTTATTTATCGGTAAGTTTATTTTACCACATTTGTATCCAAAACTCAATACCGTAAAGCAAAAAGCCGCACTCGTTTTTAGGAGTGCGGCTTGATATATGGTGTTTGACAAATTGGGATTTGACACTCCATCAAACTGAAATTTATCTTTGCTTTACTATTTTCAATAGTTTTCTCACATAATCATCTGCGTGATTTATTGAAAACTCTCCATGATACATATTAGGAAGAACTTGTATAAAACTACCCTGTAATTTTTCATGAATGATTTTAGCAGATTTTTTCATTGAATGATTTTCTTTTTCTCCAACATAAATTTGAACGGTTGTCTCACACTCTCCAATACCATCTTTTAGAGAATATACTGAGTTTTCCTGCAAAAAGGCAATCATATCACTCTTACTAATAGCACAAGTATCTTTGTAATATTCATCAAACAAATTCGATTTTATTCTTAATGATTTGAATTGTAATTTTGAAAACCACTTATACTTTATTAATCCATAGCAACTCCCAAATGCCGGTTTAATCATGGAATATGTAAATTTTGAAGGTATCACAAGTGCGCTTTCCACTATTGCATACTTACATATATCTTTACATTGAGATAAAATTTCAAGCAAAATCTGCCCTCCGAGTGACAGTCCTCCCATCAGTAAAACAGAACCACCCAATTTACTATTTACAAATTCTATAATCTCCAAAGCATTATTCTCTATCGTCGTAAAATTTTTATCACTGCCTGCATGACCATCTAATATAGGCAAAAACACATGATAATCCGTTTGCAGTCTTTCAGCAACTTCTTTGTAATTCCACCATGATAAACCGCCTCCGTGTAAGAGGATAATTACATCATTATTTTCTTTTCCATATTCTACATAATTCAACGTCTTTCACCTCGCTGCAAAATTCTTATTTATCGGTGAGTTTATTTTACCACATCTTTCTCAAAAACTCAATACCGAAAAGCAAAAGCCGCACTCGTTTTTATTGGTGCGGCTTGATATATGGTGTTTTGTGAATTGTGCTTTATCTCTCATCAGCTATCAATATAGCTCTGCATGGCGAGCCATCTGCACCCGACAAATTCAACGGAGCGGCATTCAGGAAATAAACGCCCTCCGAAACCTCCGCCAGACGAATTCCTTCAAGCAACACAACATCAGCACCTAAAAGCGTAAGATGCACTGCCATCGGAGCATTCTGCGGTCCGACTGTCTGAGGTTCATTGCCCAGTAGTAAAATACCAGAGGACGCAAACACCTTTGCCGCTTCAGATGATACCTCGACATCGCCCTTTATCAGAATTCTTTTTGCCGCTTCAGGGTTCTGTTTTTTCGCTTTTTCAATTTTTTCCGCTGCATCATCTCCCGTGACGATACCTTGATGTTCTGCCACATAAGCCATTCCCACAAATGCTTCTAAGCATATATCATCCACAGTTTTCCCGTCTTTAAGGAAATGAAACGGCGCATCTATATGCGTGCCGTTATGAGCACACATGCTGAATGTGGTCAGATTATACAAGTCGCCTTTTTCGATTGAATTGAGCATCTTTTTTTCAGGTGCAGGGTCGCCGGGATATACCTGACAACCGAAAACTTCCTGGGAAATATCGTAGATCTTCATTGTTTATTCTCCGCTTCAGATTTTTATTCTTTGATAGGTTACGGCTTGATATATGGCGTTTGGCATATCGTAATTTATAACACTCATAGCCGTTCAATATTTCCACGGCTGAGCTTATATATTTCTCCATAAAATTCGATCGTTTCTCCTGAACATACAATGAAGCTATCATCACACAGCCCATAAATTGTATATTGATTAGACAAATCTAATAATTCATCTGATACTTCACCTCTGATAAAATGAGGTTCTACAGAAATATCTACACAGGCAAGTCCATCATAGATCTCCTGTTTGAAGTGTCCACAGGACAAAGTACATATTGATGTTTTTGCCATGTTGATAGAGCCTGCACTCATGCCTATGATAATTCCATCATGTTGTTTAATAACTGTATCTAAACCATATTCTTTAAAATAGCGGAACTGTGTGGGAGTATCACCACCTGAAAGCCAGACCACATCAGCTTCCGCAAGCCTTTTCTGTGCTTCATCAGCTCTCATTCTTCCATCTATAACATAGGCTTCTCCAAAATGAATGCCAGCGTTTTCAAACATATTCAGAAAGAAATGAAAATACTTATCTGTCTTTTCGTGTATTTTTTCAAACTCAGATGCAACAAATGCAAACTTATTTCTTTTACTTATCTTTTGACGAAAAACTTCAGCAGTATGTACATCAAACCCATCATTGAACATACTTGTCAATATATATGTGCTCATTTCACACCTCCACAAATGTTTTTATTTTGTTCTCCGCTTCACGATAGCCTCTGTAACATCCGTCAGCACAAGCTCGCCGTGCTGATTGTAGGCTTCGATGGTTATCTCCACAAGACCGTTGCGGGGATTCCGCTCCACGCAGGCGGTGACGGTCGCCCTGCCTGTCAGGACATCCTCGGCAAAAACAGGCTTCAGCCACTCTATCTTTGTGGACTTGCCTGCGATAAGCTCCTCACCGAAAATATCCACCTCGAGATATCTCGCCCAGACCGACATAAAACTCATCACCCCAGGGGCGATAAGCCTGCCGAATGGCGTGGTCTTTGCGTATTCCTCGTCGGTGTGCAATGGAATGTTGTCATAGGTGCGTGCAAAATCCAGCATCTTTTCCTTTTCGATAACGGCAGGCGCGATCTCTATCGTCATGCCGAGGGTTATGTCTTCGAAATACATTAAAGCTGTCCTCCTGTTCGATTGAAATATTCTTCTGCCGCAACGTGAAAATGCGTGCAGGGGTCTGGCATATCGGGCGTAAATCCTGTCGCCTTGTAAATGCTCTGCGCCCTTGTGTTATGTTCCTTTGTGCCGAGGCTGAGGCACTTTGTACCCAGCACCTCAAAGGCGTATTTCTGTGCGAGGTACAGAGCCTCCTTGCCGTAGCCCCTGCCCTTTTCGATAATTGCGATACGCTTCAACTGAAGCTCAGCTTCGTAATTCATGAGATCACAGAATATCATAATGCCGATGGGTGTTCCGTCCGCTTTTTCAATGATGGTCTGGAGCATATGACCGTCCCCGAATTTCGCAATTCGCCAGCCTAACGGCCAGTGTCCCACCCACGGGGAATTGTCCTCGTCAAGCTCCACGCTTTCCATGAAATCAGCGTCCGCAAGGCTCGCCCTGCGGATAGTCAGCCGCTCGCCCTTAATCAGCACAGAGGTGTCCTCGGGAGCTTTCAGTCCGTTCAGGAAATCCCGAGCGTAATACCCCTCGAATGTGGCAAGCTCCTCGGGCGTGCTGTTCTTTCCATAGCCGTTTTTGTGAAGCTCAAAAAACTCGTCATAAGCGGCTTTGTAGTGAGGGTTTTCGGTGAATATCTGTTGCAGTTCGGTGTTCATTTCGGGTGCTCCTGTCTGTGTAGCATTTTGCTCTGAATCATGGTTTAAGTGTAACATATTTATGAGGTGATGTCAATGCGGTAAATAACAGATAGGATTCTATCATAGCGAAAATCTATTGACAACGAATATATCAAAAGGACGGTAACCAATACAGGTCACCGTCCTTTCAACAATAACAAGCTGTTACTCTCGGCAGTGTTTCATTCACTTGGTATTCTCAGATAACTTCCTTGCCTTTTCTACATACGCCTTGAAGCGTTCCTCTCCCCGAACAGCATCAAACCACGGCCAGGATTCCATATATTTCAGGATATCACTTGACGATTGCCAGAATAACCACATATACGGACACCATGTCTTGCTTCCGTCGGGCATATGTATCTCAACACGATTGGCTGAATCGCACTTGTTGATCTTTGCACCGCCAAACAGATCGGATTCACCAAAGCCTAATAGTGTTCCGTCGGGAATTTTTATCCATCTTTCATACAGTGCAAACGCCCGATCAAGCTCTGCAAAGCCCTCATCAAGTCGTCCGCTTCCGATCAATGCGCCTGCTTTTTTGACCGTAATATCCGCATACGCGCCCAAAAGCACGTCAGGAATTTTTCCGTCCGCCGAAAGTGCATCTATGACACGCATTCTGCTATCCATCAGCATTACTGTTCGGTCAGGAGCATCAAACAGCATACCATTTTCGGGAGCAAAGTATTTCATATACTCACGACCGAGAAAATGCAACAGTATCATAAGGCTGTTGGCGGAATTCTGATTTTGATATGCCACGGAATTTTGTGCCACCCAATGCCGCTCTTCAAGAATTTCATCGGCTTGATTTGAATAAAATGCAGGGCATTTTGATTTCCATAATTCCTGCCATTCCTCATCCGTACAGTTCACGGAATAAATCTCAATGGCATTTTGCCGCGTATACTCCCACGTGCATTCACTCAGAATTTTTTCGCATACTTCTTTAAGCAAGTGATAATTTTCCTTACGGGTATCTGTGTTATGGTGAATGGCAAATGCCAATAACTCGCATACCTCAAAATTATCAGGATATTTCCGATAATACTCCTTAGCAAGTGCAAGCGAGTCAGGGCTGCTATGCGCTCCGTATCTTTTCTTAAAGCTTTCTATATCCGCTTGTTTGGTTGCCTCATCGTTGCCGATAAGCTCATCTACGGTAATATGAAAAAAATTTGCGATCTGCGGTAACAAAACAATATCGGGATATCCACCGCGTTCCCAATTGGATACAGCTTGCGCAGACACACCAAGCTTTGATGCCAATTCTTCCTGAGTCAGCTTGTTCTTTTGGCGTTCACGAAGAATCACTTCTGAAATTTTCAAGTCAAACATAAGTTTTTCTCCTTTCAAACTCGTTAATCAAATAGAAACTGCGCAATTTCTGATTATATTTTATAATAACACACAAGCGAAGTCAATAACTGCTGATGGGAGTTTTCTCAAGTGTTGTTTGAATATTTCTTTGGTTGCTTTATAATTGTGTCAATTCAATCAGCAACATAAATGAAACGAGTTATTTCTTTATCGTACACACTGAATATAGCTCAACAGTTTTTGCGAAAATGATTTTATCGTCGGTTTTTATCATCACTTTTTTATCGTCGCCTTTTATCGTCGGTTTCGTTTATCGCTTGCTTTTATCGCTACTTTTTATCGCTACTTTCACACAAAAGTAGCGATAACGCCACTCCGCAACTGCCATCTCTGCCCCCACACCTCGCCACCACCATGCCCACACAAACCGTTCAAACAGCCTCGCACACATTTTCACACAATGCAACAAAAAAGCCGCACAAACGGCTCTGCTGTGCGGATTACGGGTGTATTCAATTTTCTGCAATTTACTGCATAGTATAACAGATAAGCCAGTTAATATCCTTCGCGTCAGCCGCGGGAGCAAAGCCGCCGTCGCCGTCTGCAGAGAAGGTGTACGCGGTCTTCATGCGCGCGGAGGGCACGGGGATCACGGGCACGCCGTT
>JAZQEQ010000187.1:0-7774 GCA_045539055.1 Oscillospiraceae bacterium
GTATACTGCAGCGAGTGCTTCGCTAAGCAGAGAGGCGAGTAATTTCTCCTCATAACTGTAACAACGTTCCGGTTATCAAAAAAAGAAACAGACAGCTTCGGCTGTCTGTTTTTGTTTTATCCGATATAGCTGATGTCGCAGCCCGAGGTCACCTCAATGCACTCTCTCAGCCCCTCGGTCACTAGCAGCTCGCCGCCCGAGGTCAGCAGCACCATCTCAAAATCGCCGCGGCTTCGCCAGAGCCGCTCCGCTTTCTCCTCGCCCATGACGTACACCGCGGTCGAAAGCGCATCGCACAGCCTGCCCTCGTCACCGACTATCGTCACCGACACCAGCCCGCTGTCCGCAGGTCTTCCCGTTTCAGGGTCAAGGATGTGGCAGTAACGCTTGCCGTCCTCGCCCTCGAAATACCGCTCATAGCCGCCAGAGGTCACCACCGCCTTGTCACAAAGCTCCAGTACCGCGAAATTGCCCTCGCCGTCAGGGGCTTTTATGCCCAGCCTCCACGCGCTGCCGTCAGGCTTCGAGCCGATGGCGTGGATATTACCGCCGAGGTCAAGAAGCGCGCTCTGAACGCCCTCGCTTTTCAGGTATTCCGTCAGGATATCGCCTGTATAACCCTTTGCAATTCCGCCAAGGTCTATCATCACTCCGCCCGTGAGGGTCAGCATATTTCCGCGAAGCTCCACCTTGTCGCTTCCCGTTTTCCTGAGCAGCTCCGCAATCCGCTCGTCCGAGGGCACGCGGTACTCACCCGTTGTAAAGCCCCACTCGCGCAGCACGGGATACAGCGTTATGTCAAACGCGCCGCCTGTCTGCCCGTTCATTTCGAGAGCGTATGCGATAAGCTCCGCCGTTTCGTCTGAAACAACCGCGGTGGAGATGTACGAGCCGATGTTGTTCGCGCGGTAGATCTCGCTTTGCTCGTCCGTCACAGACCACTTCGCCGCAAGCTCGTTCACCCTGTGGCAGGCACCCGCGCACAGCTCCTGTGCGTCATCGCCGTAGACCGTTACGGTCATAGCGGTGTCCATCGCGAATATGGTCTGCTGAGCCTTTTCAGGCTCGCCACTGCAGCCTGTCAGCAGCAGCGACAACGCAACTATTGCGGCATAAGCCTTGCGCATGGTGCTCACCACCTCTTTCATTTCGGTCGTAACGACACGGCGTGCCACTACACGAATTTTGCCGAATTTTCGCGACAAATAGTATAATTTGCTATTGTTTATACGATTTGTATGCAAATTTCAGTTAAAACATAAGGCGGCAAAACGCCGCCTTATACTTTTTTTAGACCAAAGCCCAAAAGGACTTCTTGACGAGGATCTTAGTCTTCCTCGTTCCAGTCGTACAGCTTTCTGATGTCTGCGCCTACCTGCTCAAGCTGGTGCTCGCCCTCGATGCGTCTGCAAGCGTTGAAGTGAGCTCTGCCCATCTTGTTCTCCATGATCCAGTTGCGTGCGAATGTGCCGTCCTGGATCTCGCGCAGAACCTTCTTCATCTCCTTCTTGGTCTCCTCGGTGATGATGCGCTTGCCTGTCTCGTAGTCACCGAACTCAGCAGTGTCGGAGATGGAGTATCTCATCATCTTGAAGCCGCCCTTGTAGATAAGGTCAACGATCAGCTTCATCTCGTGGATACACTCGAAGTAAGCGTTCTGGGGATCGTAGCCAGCCTCAACGAGAGTTTCAAAGCCGGCCTTCATCAGGGCTGTAACGCCGCCGCAGAGAACTGCCTGCTCACCGAACAGGTCTGTTTCTGTCTCGCACTGGAATGTTGTCTCCAGAACACCTGCTCTTGCGCCGCCGATACCGGCAGCATAAGCAAGACCTGTGTCGAACGCTCTGCCTGTTGCGTCCTGATGTACAGCGATAAGGCAGGGAACGCCTCTGCCGATCTGGTACTCGGAGCGAACTGTGTGGCCGGGGCCCTTGGGAGCGATCATGATAACGTCAACGTCTGCGGGAGGAACGATCTGACCGAAGTGGATGTTGAAGCCGTGAGCAAATGCAAGTGTCTTGCCTGCTGTGTGGTTGGGAGCGATGCTCTCCTTGTACAGGTCAGCCTGCTTCTCATCGTTGATGAGGATCATGATGAGGTCAGCGAGCTTTGCAGCCTCAGCAGCTGTGTAAACCTTGAAGCCTGCGTCAACAGCCTTCTGCCAGCTCTTGGAGCCCTCATACAGACCGATGATGACATTTACGCCGCTCTCCTTGAGGTTGAGTGCGTGAGCGTGACCCTGGGAGCCGTAGCCGATAACTGCAACTGTCTTGCCGTCAAGACGGGAAAGGTTGCATTCGTTCTTGTAGATCTTTGCCATTGTTTTTATCTCCTTTTAAATTAAGTTTATATACGACGCTGGTATGGGCAGTTTTTCCGCCCTCGAAGCGAGGTTGTACATCATATCTTCACTGTTGCATCGCCCTTCTGCAGTGCGATAGTGCCTGTTCTGACTATCTCCTTTATTCCGTACGGACGGAGCAGCTCCTCGTAATTCTTAAGGTTCTCCTTGCTGTCGGAAAGCTCGATAGTCATGGTGTTCTGTGAGATATCGGATATCTTGCCGTTTGCTATCTCGACGATGCTCATTATCTCGGCGCGTTGCTTTGCAGTGCAGCCGACCTTTATCAGCACAAGCTCCCTCGACACGACGCTGTCGCTCTGGAGCGTCTTGACCTTGATGACGTCGATAAGCTTGTTGAGCTGCTTTTCTATCTGCTCTAAGGTGTAGTCGTCACCGTCCGCAACGATAGTGATACGCGAAACGCGCTCGTCATCGGTGACTCCCACCGCAAGGCTGTCGATGTTGAAGCCGCGCCTTGCGAACAGACCCGCTATCCTCGCGAGAACGCCCGCCTGGTTTTCAACCAGCACTGAAATAGTATGTTTCATGCGGCACCCCCATCAAAGAATAGTTTTTTCAAGATCCTCTACCGCTACCTCGATAAGGAACGGCTTTTCGGACTCTATCATGCGCTTTACAGCGATCTCAGCAGCTTCGGGACTGTCAACAAGCATACTCTCGATGCCGTAAGCCTCAGCTATCCTTGTGAAGCTTGGGCTTCCGTCAAGCGAAACGGCTGTCAGGCGGTTGTCATAACCGCGCTCCTGAAGCTCTCTCACCATGCCGAGATAGTTGTTGCGCATCACAACGACCTTGATGTTTATGTCGTGCTGTAAAGCCGTCGCAAGCTCCATCATCTGCATCTGGAACGAGCCGTCGCCGCACACTGCGACCACTTCCCTGTCGGGAGCAGCAGCCTTTGCGCCGAGCGCCGCAGGAACGGAATAACCCATCGTTCCCATGCCGCCCGAGGTGAGGAATCTGCCGCCTCTGAACGTGATATTGGACGCAGCCCATATCTGATTCTGTCCAACGTCAGCCACCACCACCGAGTCATCGGGGAGCGCCTTGTCAAGTATCCTCATGAACTGCTTCGGGTTTATATAGCCGGCCTTTGCGGGAACTATCCCGTCATCGCGGCGGTTTTCGGAAAGCTCCGCTATCCAGCCGCCATGCGACATAGGCTCCTTTACAGCGTCGATAAGCTGTCCGAGCACCAGTGTTATATCTCCCACTATCGGGATGTGAACTGCGAGATTTTTTCCTATCTCCGCAGGGTCGATGTCGATATGTATAACGGTGAGGTCATCGCGCTGCTTCATCGCGGATATCGCGCGGTCGCCTACTCTTGCACCAAGCAGCACCAGCGTGTCGCAGTGGTTCACCGCATAGTTCGCGCTCCTGCAGCCGTGCATACCGAGCATACCGAAATACCGCGGCGAGTCCGTGTACATCGCGCCGAGTCCCATCATCGTGGAAACTACGGGGATATCAGTCATCTCGGAGAACTTACGCATAAGCTCCGCGCCGTTTCCTGTGAAAAGTCCGCCGCCTGCGCAGATGAGAGGTCTTTTCGCATCCTGAAGCGCGGTCATCGCGCGCTTTATCTGCTGACCGTTGCCGAGGCTGCTCGGGCGGTAGCTGCGGATATCCGCACTTTCGGGGTACTCGAAATCTATCTCCGCTTTCTGAACGTCAAACGGAATATCTATCAGCACAGGGCCGCGTCTGCCGCTTCCTGCGATGTAAAAGGCTTCTTTAAACACCCTCGCGGTGTCCTTGGGGTCTTTCAGCAGGTAGCTGTGCTTTACGAAAGGCTCAGCCGAGCCTGTGATATCAGCCTCCTGAAAAACGTCCCTGCCTATCTGCTCTGTGTTTACCTGACCTGTTATCAGCACCATCGGGATACTGTCCATATAGGCTGTAGCGATGGCGGTAATTAAATTAAGCGCACCGGGACCGCTTGTCGCAATGGCAACGGCAGGCTTTCCCGTCATTCTGGCGTAGCCGCTTGCGGCATGACCTCCATTCACCTCATGGCGGACGAGGACGTGCCTTATATCGGTATTTATCAGCTCATCATAAAACGGACATATCGCAGCGCCGGGGTAGCCGAAAACGGTGGAGATACCCTCCGCTTTAAGGCATTCCGTCATGGCTTTTGCGACAGTCATGCGTGTTGTGGTCATAATTCTCGTCCTCTCGGGGTAATGGAATATACATATTGATTATATCAAAATAAGGCGGTATTGTCAAGCGGAAAAATGAATTTGACAGGACGACCAAAATGATTTTGTAGGGGCACGAGTGCCGTGCCTCTACGGATAAACGGCATTACAATGTGTTTTTTCGTAGGGCGGGCTGCCCTCAGCCCGCCGGCAACGTTGCGGCAAATCATACGGCGGCGTGAGGGCACGCCGCCCTACGGAATATCACATAACAAAACAATTTCGTAGGGGCGGAATCTATTTCCGCCCGTTTTGCATAATGCATTTTCGGGCGGATATTGAATCCGCCCCTACATTTCTTTGTTTTGTAATATTGCGCAAGGCTGCCGCCGCTTTGTTGACAGCTTGTGGGAGTTGATGTATAATAACAGTATATTATTTTACAGGAGGCAGCTATGAACATTCCGAGCATACCCGACAACAGCTTAACTGAAGAGATCAAGGAGATCGTGCGTTTATCCGAACAAAACGTGCGGGAATATGGTGCGAATGCATTTTCTTTCGAGCCGCCTGCAAGCGAGGAAGAGCTTGCAGCATGGGAAAACGAGCACGGCATTTCTATCCCCGAGACTTATAAGGATTGGCTGCGGTTTTCAAACGGCTCAAGAATACAAATGGATCTGGCAAATTTTCTGGGTGTACAGCGTATCGTTGTCAATTCAGACATCGTGCCTGATAATCTGGTCATTATCGGCACACTGGTTGGCGACGGAGAATTGTTATGCTTTTCAAAGCAGACAGGCGAAATAGTACGCTATATGGACGGATACGCAACAACTGTCGGAGATTTTAAGAAGTTTTTAACCGACACTATAAGATTGATGAAGGGCGAAAGCGGTCTGTCAAAACAAAGTCTTGATATTCTGCACGCTATGGCAGCAAAAGCAAAGAACAAAAAGTAAAGCGTTCTTTGGTGATAAAACCCCTGAAGATTATTGATAAAATCCGAAATATGTGATATAATATAGAATAATTTTTAAAATTCACCTCTGCCCTCGGGCAGGAAAGGAGCAATACATGAAGATCGAAAATTTCAAGGAAAAGCTCAGCGCGGCATCTGTAAAGACTTACCGTGCAGAGCCTAAGGACATTACTCCCGAGCAGCTTCACAACGTGCTTTCGGGCGTTGTTATGGAGGAGCTCATGCCCTCGTGGGAAAAGAGCAAACTTGCCCACGACAAGGGCAGAAAGGCAAGCTATCTGTCGATGGAATTTCTCGTGGGCAGAGCTATCTACAATAATCTTCTGTGCCTCGACCTGTTAAAGGACGCTGAGGCTACTCTCGGCGAGCTTGGCGCAAAGCTGTCCGATATGGAGGAGATAGAGGACGCGGCTCTCGGCAACGGCGGCCTCGGACGTCTTGCAGCCTGCTTTTTAGACAGTGCTGCAACTCTCGACCTGCCGCTTGACGGCTACGGAATCCGCTATAAGTATGGCCTGTTCAAGCAGGGCATCAAGGACGGCTTCCAGACCGAAACTGCCGACAACTGGCAGAAGTTCGGCGACCCGTGGGGAGTTCGCTGCGAGCGCGATACTGTCGTTATCAGCTACGGTGACGGCGATGTGAACGCTGTCCCCTATGACTACCCCGTTATCGGCTACGGCACAGAGAACGTCGGTACTCTCCGCCTGTGGCAGGCTGAGGCAGTTGAGGAGTTCGACTTTGACCGCTTCAACCGCGGCGATTTCGCTGCCGCAAGCACCGCAAAGAACTATGCCGAGGATATCTCCAGAGTCCTCTACCCCAACGACGAAACGCGCGACGGCAAGAAGCTCAGACTGCGTCAGGAGTATTTCTTCAGCGCAGCGGCTGTGCGTGACCTTATCAGAAAGCACAAGGCGATGTTCGGCTCGCTCGACAGCTTTGCTGACTACAACTCCATTCAGATGAACGATACTCACCCCGTTATCGCTCTGCCCGAGTTTATCCGCATCCTTATCCGTGAGGAGGGCTACACATTTGACAAGGCTTTCGAGATGGCTAGAAAGGTGTTTGCCTACACCAACCACACCATCATGCAGGAGGCTCTCGAGAAGTGGGACGGCAGCCTTATCGAGGAGGTAGTTCCCGACGTTTACAACGTTATCATCATGATAAACGAGAAGTTTGAGAGCGAGATGCACAAGCTGAACGTCCCTGCTGACAAGAAAAAGGTCATGAAGATAATCAATGGCGGCACTGTTCACATGGCGAATATCGCGGTATTCGGCTCGTCCTATGTAAACGGCGTTGCCGAGATACATTCCGAGCTGCTCAAGACCACTGTCCTGAAGGAGTGGTACGAGCTCTACCCCGAGCGCTTCCAGAACAAGACCAACGGTATCACACAGAGAAGATGGCTTGCACTGTGCAATTCCGAGCTTTCCGCGCTTATCACTGAGCTGCTTGGCTCGGATGAGTGGGTGACTGACCTCGACAAGCTGGCTGAGCTGAAAAAGTATGCAGACGACGAAAAGGTGCTGCGCCGCTTTATGGATATCAAGCATGAGAAAAAGGTGCAGCTTGCAGAGTATATCGAAAAGAGCGAGGGCATCAAGATAAACCCCGACGCTATCTTCGATATCCAGATCAAGCGTCTGCACGAGTACAAGCGCCAGCTTCTGAACGCGCTTTCTATCCTGTATCTCTACTATGAGATCAAGGACGGCAATATCAAGGACTTCACTCCCACAGTTTATATCTTCGGTGCAAAGGCTGCGCCCGGATATTACCGCGCAAAGGGCATCATCAAGCTTATCAACGAGATCGCAAAGATAGTAAACTCCGATCCCGCTACAAAGGATCTTATTCAGGTGGTATTCATCAGCAACTACCGCGTTTCCTATGCAGAAAAGCTGGTTGCCGCTTGTGATGTTTCGGAGCAGATCTCTACAGCAGGTACAGAGGCTTCGGGCACAGGCAACATGAAGCTTATGCTGAACGGTGCTGTTACCCTCGGAACTATGGACGGCGCGAATGTCGAGATAGTTGAGGAAGCAGGAGAGGAGAATAACTACATCTTCGGCGCAAAGGTGGAGGAGCTTACTGACATCATGCCGAAGTACGATCCCAGAAGCGTTACAGAGTCCGACGAGAAGATAAAGCGCGTTGTTGACGCTCTTATCAACGGCACTGTAAACGACGGCGGAACCAAGCTATTCCGTGAGCTTTATTTTGCTCTCATGGAGGGGGCCAGCTGGCACGTTCCTGATCACTATTACG